>JAJFMC010000383.1 GCA_021772365.1 Chlamydiota bacterium | reverse complement strand
ACTTCCTGTAACTCCTTGGAAAAGACGGAGTCTTTCCCTGCGTCGCTACAGTCGTATCTGACGCACTCAAAGAAGTTTTAGCTGCGGTTTGGGGTGGCAATCGGGGTCCAAGGAGGGAAGCTGTTAGCCCCGAGTGTAACCCGAGATAAATCGGTAGACAAATTGAGCTTCGGAAGCAATAAAAAGGCTTAAGTTGACGGCATTGCCTGTTCATCCTTCAATATCAACGACCTATTTTGAGTTAAAGATTTATATAATTAAAATTTTAGTTTACATCAAATCCCACAAGATCATATCTTCCCGATACACAACTCAACACTTTTTTTACATGGAGGAAGACGCATGACGATACGGGATACAACTCTCACCCCTAAATACTTTGTGCTTGATTTAGAAGTACATAGTGTCCCCAGAATCAGAGGGGAACCACAAACCTGCATCACGCAGATTGCCGTCAAGGACCCTAGCAGAAAAAAAGGTTCAGACATTTTTAACATGTACATCAAACCTCCCAAGGAATTGAGAAAACCTGGGTGGGAAAAAAAATTCAAAAAAATCCCATCCGGAAAAGTAGCGTCTTTTCAAAAAGCTTGGCCGAAACTTGTCGATTGGATAGGTGATAGCCTTGATGGTAACCGAAAAGCGATTATCGTCATGCACAACGGCTTCGAGCATGACTGGAAAGTACTCAAAACAGAAGTTGCCCGTAACGTTACCAAGACTGATCTTGCCATACCTAAATTTTGGAAACCTTTTGACACTTATTGGTTGAAGAATGCTCTCCATATAGAAGGGAGAGGCAGTGTGACGGCATTATGTCACAAATATAACATCGAAGTTTTGGATGCACACGATGCAGTTAACGACGTCAAAATGACAGATGAAATATTTCTTAAAATGGTGGGTAGTGCACCATTGGGCGAAGTTCTCACAGCAGCGTTGGATGAAAATCACCCAATCACAAGTGCTCGCAGTGTTATTGAACAACACTCAGAAGTTGTATTTGCCGTTTACGATTTTGAGGCAGATGGCCTCTTTCCTCGTACAGGTGAATTTGGAAAAAATCCTAGAGCAGTTCAGCTTGCGGTACTTCTACCCTCAGTAAAAAAAGTGTTCGATGAAAAAATTAATCCCGGTATTCCCATTTCTCGAGAGTCCTCAGCTATACACGGCATTTATGATGGAGATGTAAAAGATGCACCAGGATTTAAAGTAGTATGGTTAAACAGTGAAAAATTTATTGAGTCGAATGTCGGTGCGACTGCTAAAAAAGTGGTCTACGTCGGTCATAACATTTGGGGGTATGACAACAAGTTATACAAGGCAGAATGTGAACGTACAGGATTGAAACCGAAGTGGTTGAAGTCAGTAGATACGTACGCATTACTACTAAGCATTTTCAAAGGGAACAAAGGCATACCTCGTAGAGGGTTCTTCAAGCAGGAATATATCACCCCTCTCTTTGGTATCGATGTTGTAGACGCTCACGATGCAAAAGGTGACGTTCTCGGTTGTTGGAGGATATTTGAAAAAATAATCGACGGTGTCGACCGCAGCCAGGTCAGTCGAGCAGTCCTTTCTAAACACCCTATACTCGGCCTTGCTCAGCTATGTAGAGACCATGGAACGTTTAATAGTCGCTATTATTGGGAACTATACCAAAAAATTTGTGGAATGACTGTCGATCTTGCAAAACAACTCTTCAAAGTACCCAATGAAGAGTTCTATGCTCCAGCCAACCTAGCAGCATTGTTAGATATCACTATTCACCCGAATGACAAAGAACTTTATACCAATTGGAGGATCTTCCTCAAACTCACCGAAGGAATTCTAAGAGCAGATATTAATAAGGCTTTCGAAACAAAAGATCCTATGGCTGCCGTTATCGAGCTATGCAATAATAACGATCAATTTACTGCCAAAAAATGCATGAGTTCAAACGATAAAGCAATCAAGTCTATCGTCGACCTCGCTAAAAACATGTATCCTGATGAATCTGAGAATTTCTATCGTCCTATAAACCTCGCTAATGAACTGGATATACCGGTTTCAGGACGTTCGATGACTCCATTTGAGAAGAAAAGACTCTTTATGGAGCTAACGAAAGGAATTCGCCTCGACGATGTCCGCGAAGCACTCTTGAGTGATGACACCGTCGAACGCCTTGGGGACTTTGCGAGGACACGAGGAACACTTCTTGAACCCGAACCCATTCAAATAGAGACTTTAGTTGAAGAAGTCGTCGACGACGACGATGGTGACGATAGTGGATTTTCTTCATTCAGCACGTATTTTAACCCTCGCAAACGTGACCGTATCGAAGCGAGCGGCTCATCTAATAGGAAAAGACAGAAGACAACATTTTAAAATGCAAATTCGTTACCGCCTATGTCCCAAAGGGACATTGGCGGCAACCTAACTTATTCGTGTTCTGAAGGGGTAATGGGCATGGGCACATCTTTAGGGATCATTGAGGTTGCTAATGATTCCTCCCCGTCTTTAACTTTAATAATCCACACAGTTTTCTTTGGAACGTGATTATCTGCTGTATAGGAAATGGTCCCCGTCACGCCTTGAAAATCTTTTACTTCTTCAAGTGTTGATTCAATATTTTTTGGATCGAGGGCCGGTGTACGTTTAAAAACTTCTAGGAGTAAATTGGCAGCATCATAACCCAAAGCTGAAAATGCATCTTTAGGAGGCCCGCCATATGCACGCTCGTAAGCTGCACGGAACTCTTTAGCTTTCTCCGTACCTGTTTCATTGGACAGCCATGCATGCGTCGTATACCACACATTCGTTGTGGCCTCTTCACCACCTTTCATCAGGTTAGGAGTGTCAAATCCATCTCCACCAACGATGGGCAGTTCGATACCAGAAGATCTTAAAGAATCGATTGTTTTACCAATACAGTTAGGCAACCCTGCGAGGTAAATGAAAGAAGGTTTTTCTTTGAGGACTTTAATCTTACTACCTATCGAAGAAATATCACATCCACCGTCGAAAGACTCTTCTAAGAGTACTTTACCTCCAATTTTTTCAAAGCTGCTTCGAAAATACTTTGGCAACATTTTCGTATATTCAGATGTAGAGTCCCAAATAAGCACCACATTTTTCCCAAATTCTTCAAATGCAAAATCTGCAGCAGCAGCAGCTTGCGCGTTATCTCCAAATGGAGTCAAAAAAATAAAATTACCAATTACTTTTGGAAGTGATGGATCAGTGGCACCAATCGATAAAAAAGGAACTTTTTTGTCTTGAAACAATGATCCTACCTCTAGAACTGAATCGTTATTTGTGAACCCTGCAGCGACAATAATATTTGGCAAAACAGCTTTTGCACTGTTGACAGTAACCGTAGGATCAGTTTTCGTATCAATCAAGGATGCATATACATAGGGCGACTCTCCTGATTGTGCATCTTGAAGCCCCAAAACAAATCCATTCATAGCCTCTTGCCCCAGTGTTGACTGTCCTCCATCGAGATCTAACATCACAGCAAGGTGAATAGGTGACTGCTCCCCCTTTCGAAACACTTCGCTTTCTCCTTTATCAAAACAACTGTTTAATGTAATCACAGATACAGACATAGCAACTATTAACAGAAACTTTCTTAATACTTTCACTTTCCACCTTCATATTGTTTCACTATCACTAATTTAAAAAATTTAAGCAGCATTGTAAGTATCCGTTCAGAGGCTTCTTTCCTAAGAAAACACCCCTGAACGGATACCATTGTAAAGAGAGAATTGCAGTACTTATTTGTAACCCATAAGCTCTACAACGCGAGGGTATGCCCGGCGAGTTGCCTCTTCATCGAGTAATCCCAACTGCAATCTTCTATATAAGATATCTTCAGCAGTTTGTGCAAGCTCGTAATCTTTAGAGTAAACAACTTCTGCTTCTATAAATGGATACCCGTCTACCAACCTAGCCCCAAATCCTGATCGCACATAGTCTACAACCTTCACAGCCCGATCACCGTATGATCGTGCT
>JAJFMC010000382.1 GCA_021772365.1 Chlamydiota bacterium | reverse complement strand
TAAGCGCGCAAGGTAGGGGGAGGCGCTGCCGCATTTTTTCAGCAAAGAGCTTGGCGAACTCATCTTGCGAACCGGAGTACTGGCTAGGGTTTGTCTTCTCAAATCCTGGATTTGAAGAGATTTCCGAAACAAATCGTTCATAAGCCTTTGCCAACAAAGTGACATGTATATTATCACGCACATATTCCGGATGAGTCACGTTGGCTGTTTGTTCGGAAAACCATGTCTTCATCAAGAAAGCTGTGAAGCGTTCCTCTTCATACGGTCCGAATGGATTGGGAATCACAAATTTTCCGAGCTTCATTTGAAAAATAGAACACCAATAGCTAAAAACATCAGAGGTGAGACCTTTGCTTAGGCCATACGGAGATACTGCTCTTAGATCATCGGATCCTTTTCCTTCTCCTTGTTCAAAGACGCTTCCAGTAATAATGATTTTGTTGCATCTCTTCTTCTTTAGAGCTTCAAGAACAAGTGGTAGTCGGTGCGTGTTTCTTTCAACAGCACGAAGATAGTCAAATGTGGGGCTTTTATAATCCGTAACGTCAGCAGCATGGTGACAGAGAGCGTCCCACTCATCTTCTGAATCGATCATCTCGAGAAAGGCATCACTACCAAAGGAAAGGTTTTCATGAACGGTCGCAATGGTCTCGAGAGTGTTCACTCTTTCACCTCTGATGCCTTTATAGTCGTTTTTGGACCTTAGTAAAGGTGCTACTATGCGATGTCCTGCATTTGCGATTTCTTTGGCAAACCACATTCCAGTGAAAGAGCTGCCTCCGGTAAAGAGTATGTTCATCTTAACCTTCCTTTAAAGGTTGGTTCAGGTGATAGATAGGATCAAAATCCGGATGGTTACTGTCTTTTTCCGATATCACAAGGGGGGGAGAAGGCCAGTCGATGGAGAATGTCGGGTCGTCCCAACGGATTCCTCGTTCGTATTGACTGGAGTACTCCTCTGAAACAAAATAAATCAGTTCTGATTTCTCAGTCAATGTCTGAAACCCATGAGCAAAACCTTTTGGGACGTACATCATTTGGCGATTTTCATCTGTCAGTGTAGCAGCGTACCATTTACCGAACGTCGATGAAGAGGGGCGAATGTCTAAAATGACATCGTAAATCTCTCCCAATATGCACCTAACGAGTTTTGTTTCTTGTTTAGGAGGGAGTTGGTAATGCATCCCTCGAAGAGTACCTTTCGAAGAGCTATATGAGTTATTCACTTGATAGATGTTTGGCTCTAGTCCTTCCCTTTCGAATTCTTCACTACAAAATATTCGGGAGAAAAATCCACGTTCGTCGCCAATCGGTTCCGGTTCGATGAGGTAGGCATCTTCTAAGGGGAGTTTTTTAAACCGCATGCATGGATTCCTGTACTTGACGGATTTTCTGTTCTCTATGAGGGATCGTCACAAAGGGTAATTTATGGGCCCAAGGAGCTTTTCCGTTACCCCATAAGTCATTTAAGTGATCACGATCTCTTTGTGTGTCCATGCATGCCCAAAAGCCTCTATGCTTATACATATTCAACTGTCCATCTTTGGCAAGGTTAACTAGAGGGGTTCTCTCGAGAATGCAGCTCTGGTCAGAGCTGAGGTAATCGGAGAAAAACTGACGTTTAAAGAAGAAAAATCCACCATTGATCCACTTCTCTGTGAATTCTGGCTTTTCATCAAATTGTGTAACTGTGTCACCTTCAAGTCTGATCTCTCCAAATCTAGAAGGAGGGTTGACGCCTAAGATGGTTCCTGTCTTTCCATGGCCTTGGTGATATTCAAATTCATTCAGAAGATTGACATCGCATAACCCATCGCCATAAGTGACTGCTGCATGTTCGACATTTTTCATGTATTTTTCCGCAGCTATATGAAGTCGAGCACCTGTCATTGTCTCCTCGCCGGTATAGGCAACAGTAACTTCCCAGTCCTCTTCGTGGTGTGTTGAGTGTACTGTCAGATTATTCGATTGCAGGTCGACGGTGAAATCGCTGTGCATTGAAGAGTACATGAGAAAATAGTTTTTGATTACTTCCGATTTAAAACCCGTACATAGAATGAATTTTTTAAATCCCCACTTGCTGTAAAGATGCATGACATGCCAAAGAATAGGGTGCTTGCCAATAGGTACCATGGGTTTAGGGACGAACTGTGTTTCTTCTTTAATGCGTGTGCCCAATCCTCCGCAGAGAATGAATACCGGTGTATTTGAGATTGTTTGCATGAACTGTCCATTAATTACTATTGAGGGAATTGCATCAATATTTGGGCTGTTCTCTAGGCCTTTTTCCGCCTCGCCTCGGGCTCTTTCTTGTAAACAACGTATGGTTGGCTGCGAACTCCGCCCCTTGCGAACCAAAAAAAATCTCAAGAAAACAGCTTCAACTATTTTTGCAATTCCTCTATTAATAAATAACTTGCATTATCATTCTCAGCTTTGTTTTTTGCCAAACATTTCTTTCCTTTTGTCGAAAAACAACTCTTAAACTAATATGAAGAACCCTATGTATATACCCAAATAAAAGGCAGTGATGAGAGGAGTTATTTATTGTGTTCACATCCAAGGTGTGGGGCATTTGAAGAGGATGCTGACCCTGGCGAAAGGATTAGTCAAGGAGTGTGAAATTACCCTTATTCAAGCAGGTAGGGATGAGGATATCACTTTCCTGCATCCTAATTTTCGTCATTTGAAGATTCCTCTACCTGAAGCCGCAATATCGATAGTGCTTCGTAGGGACAGGTACAATTTTGAGAGGATGATGAAGTATAGAAGAAAACAGCTATTTGCATTAATGGATTTTTCTCATCATTATGATTTCCTCATTACGGACCAAATTCCTTTCACAAAACGTGTTTTTTCGTGTGAGGTGTCCTCTCTAAAGAGCGCAATGGAAGTAAGAAATCCGAATCTTGCAATGATTTGTTCTCAAAAAGGGGGGACTTTACAAAACAAGGTGCCAATAAAGTTAGAGTATCAAAAAATAATGAAAAATTTACGCGAGGGGACTTTAACAGATTTACAGAAATACTATGATAAAGTCCTTGTTCACTGCGATCCGCAAATTACTACTCTTGAGGAAATGTTTGAGTACTGCAATGAAATAAGAGAGATGATTGAATATACTGGATACATATTTCCTCACTCACACAAATACCCACCATCAAACCAAAGAAAAAAAGTAATTCTTGTCACAACTGGATCAGGGTCAAAAGGCATGCCCCTATTACTGACTTTGATGCAAATCGTAACGAAAATACCCGATTATCATTTTCTTTTTGTTACAAGTCCTATGATGAAAGAAAATATCGTAAGCTTACTCCACAGACAATCCCAAAAAAATTCTAATATGGAAATTGTAAATTTTTTGGATAATTTCGATGAGAAACTACGGCAAAGTTCCTTAGCGATTACTCTTGGCGGTTCAACACTTATTAACTTATATGCAACAGGTACTCCAGGACTGGTCTGTCCTGAACCCCTTGATCCAGGACAGCTGATGCTTGGGGAAAAATTTGCTGAGCACGGAATTGTAAGGTTAATTCAAGAAAAAGAACTGTCAACGGAAAACCTTTATAATAATATTATCGAAATATTAAATCACCCACCAAAGTCGGATATCGAGTTGAACATTGCAGGTGTCGAGAATAGCATGAAAGCAATTCGTCAAACCGTCCATAAAAAACGTTCTTTAACAAAACCAAATCCTAGATGAAATAAGAGGTAATGATGGAAACTTCTTTCTCTATTAATGTCCCCATAACGAATTTAAGAAGTACGATCTCTTCACCACAAGAACAATCTTACGAAAAAGATAACGATCAAGAGTCGCAATTATTATACAACGAACGTGTAAAGCTAATAGACCAAGAAAATAATTGGGCCTATATCGAAGCTCAAGAAAAGCCCCACA
>JAJFMC010000381.1 GCA_021772365.1 Chlamydiota bacterium | reverse complement strand
TCGAATCATAGATTGTTTTTATAAAAGGATAGTAAAAACAAGAGAATTACAGCGCCTTGTTCGAGGTTAAAATGGCATAACCTCATTGTTTTTCCTATCCTTTCTTCAACTATGATTAAAATCGAAAACATGAAGAACTTGATGATTATTCAAAATACTTTGTTAATGTCCTATGCTCTGGGAGAAGATCAATTTCTGATGACGCAAATCCATCGACTCATTAAACTGTCAGTGTTAGTGACTCATGATTCGAGAGGTCTCCTTGAAACGACTAGGTCTATGGATTTTCTTTTTCTTATTATCTACCGCTCCCTCCATTGCATATGCCTACCCGAATGAAACCACAGAAATTGAAGAGTCGCTGGAAAAAGGGGATATCGATATTGAAGACGATAATGACGAAGATGATGACGACGACTGGGAAGATGACAAAGACGATGATGACTGGGACACAGACGATGATGAGGAAGAAGGCCTCGAAGAACATCGTCGATGGACTTGCAGAAAAGAGTTAGGTTATCAGCTCGCATACGGACTCAAACAAAACGGGCTTACAAGAAATCGCCCCTATATGTTTTACGAAGCCCTTTATACTCCAGACTGCAAAGGGAAAATAACGTTTACTGGAGAGGGATCATTCAGGGGATGGTATGACTTCGTCACATACGATAACGACATAGAAGTCCGCTCCCTCTTCGGAGACTGGAAATCCGACAGCTGGAGTTTCAAAGCTGGTTACCAAGAGATAGCATGGGGAGAAACCTTTGGTGTCTACATTATGGATATCGTCAATCCCAGGGATCTGGCAGATCCCTTTTTCAACGAATTGGGATGGATTCGCTTAGCAGTCTTTAATTTCAATCTACAACTCTATAACGATCCATGGTATTGCCAGCTAATCGTCACACCCATCCCAAGAAATAACTGGTTTCCTCAAGAAGGAACCGCCTTTGATGTGTTGTCACGTCCTCCACTAGTCACACTGAGAGGACCAACAGGGTTTTGTATCGACCGTTACGGTAAAGATATGGAATATGGTGGACGGATCGGCTACCTTTTTGAATCGGGATTAGACGTTACCGCTTACTACTATCGCCATTGGAACCGCGACCCTGTCTATCGCTTAGGGTTAGATATCGACCATTTATTTTTCAAACCTGTACTCCGCCGTGTGGATTCTGTTGGAGCGAGCTTTTCAAAAGCCTACGAAGAAACAGTATTACGTGGTGATTCCATATTACACATTCGTACACCATGGACCGATGATTTTGTCGGAAAATGGAAGAAAAGAAATGTGTGGCGTACCATCCTCGGAATTGACCGACAGTTTGATGATGATCTGACAATCGGGCTGCAATACCACTTCGATAAATGGAAAGGCGAACAACTTCACTACATCAGCACACAACTAACTTATGAAATGTGTGAAGGTGAGATGTCTTTTCAAATTTTTGTGTTTAAAGGGCTCAACAATCACGATTTGTGGGTGCAACCTCTCCTCAATTGGTACATTAACGATACAACGACTTTTCAAATCAGGGTCGACCTACTTGACGGTAAATCAAAATACGGTACCTTCGATGAAGGATTCATCGGACCCTTTGAGTGTAAAAACCGTATGTTTATCTGGATTACAAAGTCCTATTAATTAGAAATTGTTGTATGTTGACAAGATCTGTTTTGTAATGTAAAATCACACTGTTTATTATTTAAGAAACTTTAAATAGGAGTTGATTATGGTACCCATATTTAATACTTTAAAAGGACCGTTTTTTCAAGCTGTTAGAAGACAATCAACAGTGGCAGTATGCCAAAATGGCACAAAAAGAGCAGCATATGAAGTTTTTAAAGATAAAAGTGTTTGGAAACCTGTAGATTCAGCCCCACATAAAAATACAGAGTGGATCAATCCAAACTCCGAACACTTGAAAGAAGTGCCGGCTAAAGTGGAAGTAAATGGCTCTACAGTCGATAAAACCGTGCATACTTTCCAGGAAAACTCGGGTTTTGTCACCATTAACTAGCACATACTCTTAACCCTTCTCTAGTTTGTACCTTTTAACACCTCAAGATCAGCACGAACAGTCTGGAATCGTGTGATTAGATTCTATTATTACATTAACATGTATCAATATTTATTTTTATATAACTGTTATATTTTATGATTAGTTAATAGGTTAAATAAAAATATATTTTAAGTTATAATATAAATAAAGGAGGTGTGTCATGTTTTTTAAAGCAGGAACAGGCGTTGGACGACAACTTGGAGAAAAGTTTTTTAACTGGGGGAGTGAGCTGCTTGTCAAACAAATTGGTGGTGAGGGTACAGGAAAAATACCCTTCTCGGTCGTAAGCGCAGCCCGCGGTATCGCAACGGGACCCCTCGGTATTTTATCAGGTAAAAGTGGGCCACTCGCATCAAGCAGAAAGTTAGATAGGGAATTTCAAGTGGGCAGCGGGGGTGACCTTCTTATGGGACAACGTCTTGAAGGTGTTCGAGGAGGAGGAGCTGTTCTTCATTCTGATATGCAAGATGATAAATTTTCTGCAGAACATCCTTTGTACACAAACATGGGATTTCACACGTTTAATTTATATAAAATAGCGGCTGAGATGGTCTCTTCTCGTGATGAAATGAAAATGCCGACAAAGCATGACGGAAAACCTACAAGGGGTACAAAAGTAAAAAGTGATATGTTTGGCCAAACAAAATTGCTCACTGCTGTAGGTTATGATTACCGGGGACGGGCTATCGTTAAAGATGAAGTGGGAAAAGTACACCTCGTTAGGACATCTGACCAGTCAGCTTTTTTTACCGAAAAGCCCTCAAGTATTTATGATCATTTATCAACAGGAAGAGCTTATCGCATGAATTCCCGAGTTAGTGAAG
>JAJFMC010000039.1 GCA_021772365.1 Chlamydiota bacterium | reverse complement strand
AACTGCTTTTGTCTTTATTGATGAAGCATCTACCGGATTAAGGTCTCTCAGCGAAAGGCAAATTCAGTTTTACCACTCCAATCTAACCAAGAGAAAGGGGCAACCGGGGACTTAGGTTGATGCGTATTCTTGACTGTCTCGTAAAAGAACGCTTTCGATTAAAATCGAAATTATATTGGAAAATAAATCAACATGTAGTATAAAGCCTGCCTTACATTGTCTAGTAATAAATAATATGAGGAAACTAATGACTATTACACCTACAGTAGCGAAAGCTTCGTCTAATACCGACAAATTTCAAAAAACAACTGACAAAAGAATACAAGAAAAACAGCAACAACCGTGCATCGATATTTCCATCGAACGAATCAACAAGGTCCTTCAATCGCTGACTCTCCTGACACAACCCTTCACCGACAAAGAGGGTAAAACGATCCAATTATGGTCATCGAAAAAACGCCCGGTCTTTGCCTTGATAAATGATGTCGATGGAGAAATACAGATTATCCCGGGACATCTGATAAAAAATCCATTATCACCTAGCGACACAGAAAAAGAAATTTTCGAAAAACTCGCAAAAGGCCCTCTCCGCCGTTGGGATTTCACGGTCGATCCACGGACTAAAAAAATTAATATCTGGCCGCACCTCATTGCTGCTGGCCGTAGCGACACCCTTCCTGAAGGGCACATATGGTTTCGACAAGCACCTTTCAAAAAGATGAATGCATCGCAAATTGACCAGCGACTTCGTAGCAAGGGGTTTATTCCAAGAGGAAGGGACCCAATGTCCGGAAAGGGCTCCTACGTGCACCCTAAAAGTGGAAGAATGTACCGCATCGACCCTAAAGGCAGCGGTAAATACCCCAATGAACCTAGCCACGTCGATGTCTGCCGCGGCAAGGGTGAAAATCTTCCAAAAAAGCGTCTTGCTTATGGCAACAGTCCGGGAACGAAGGTATTCAAAGAAACTGTGCAGCAGACGAAGCTTACCAAAAGTTACAATTCCTCTCACCCCAAGGGACAGGTTCCTGCAAAAGGCAGCAGTAGCGGACAGATTGGCGGTATTGGCAACCAGGTGGGGGTGATTTCCGGGCTTTTTAACAGTCCTGATGCTCTACACGAGGATGAGCACTACTTTTATCTACCGGCACCTGAGGGCAAGCTCCCCTTTACAAATAAGCAGCTTCAGCAGATCTTACGCGAGCTAGCTACAGGAATTTTTATTCACGACACCGTCCCATTCTTCAGTTTACATTTCAATGGCGACTCCAACATGTTCCCGGTCATTCACCCGGCGTATCAGAATACGCTTGTTGGTCGTACGATCAGTATGCTGGACTACCATATGAAAGGATTTCTTAACGGCGCGTTCTACGATGAGGAGTTCATCAAGGAGTGGCAGCTGAATCCTACGCAGGATGAGTCAATCTTACGCGATCATGTCATTGACTTACATGACTACTGTCAAAAGCATCTCGGTCCTGACACCCATTATTTCACTGTTACCGAATTGCTCGAAGCATTTGAGATGAAAGATACCTCCCTACTTTCTATCGGTATCAGTAATGATGAGCCACCAATTTTCAAAGACTATTCCGGTTTCCGGTCATCTTTCCGTATCATCGCTAAACAGAATAGTGTGAAAAAAGGAGGCAACGTCCTTTCTCCCGACAGCGATTTCGATGTCCTTTATACGATCAGTCCTGATCCTGCTTATGAGGAAGAGTTGCGTCGTTACAGAATGAAACATGGAACCGATCCTAAATCCTATAAGAACCTTAAAAAGGCTTATGAGGCGATGGCACTGCAGATCAAATTGATCATGCCGCGGCTCCCTCTATTCCACGAGTATTTTGAAATGCTCAAGATTACCAATTTTTTCTGTTATTACTACCGCTCGATGAAAGAGGCGAACAAGATTCCTATTCTTGAATCGATGCAGGCAGATGTAGAGAGTATGTCTCCCCACTTATTTCCTTTCTTGCCACGTCGTAAGAGTGTCAGTGAAAAAGTCACTATTACTTTATCTGACGCTATCAACAAGCTACCACAGCTTCAAGCTGAGGAAATTAACGCATTTATTAAATCGATGAAGTCGACATCACTAGTTATCCCCGAAAGATATGTTGAAGCTGTGGCAGAAGGATACTGTAAAGTTATCAAAGAAAAATACTCTTACTCTTTGAGGGATCAATACAAATCTCCTGATTATTACAAAGAAACAGCGCGGGGAGTTCTTAGCGATGTGATCCGACAGAGCTCGATGTTAAAATCAGAAGCATTACAACAGAAAGGGAACTTCGAAAAAAAGCTAAAAGAACACAGAGAAATGCTCCAGAAAATTCAAGGGGGTTTAACAAATCTTCGAGAAGAAAAGCAGCTTATTGAATCAAAAACTGCTGAAATCAAGAAACTAATCCCGTTTCAAACGGTGAGCATTTCTACGATAAACAGCAAAATTACAAATACGCAAAAAACAATCACTGAACTCGAAGGAAAATGGTTTCCTACGAATATCGACAAACAAAACCTTGTTGCTGCAAAGCACAATCTGGGTTTGTACCAGAATATCAAAGTCAACTGGCTACACTTATCTGAAGCCAAGCCCAAGGTGAATGAGGATATCGAAATCCTTGAAAAAGCTGAGCGAGGATTACTGGAAGACATTAAATTTTTTGAAAAAGGTGCACAGAAAATTCAAGAGATCGGGGAAGATCCTGTAGCCAAAATGATCGACCTTCTTGCATGTCAGCTATCGATTCCAGGAACAGTGATACAGCTTTTCTCCGAACAGTCGGAGCAAGAACGCCATCAGAATAAACGTGTTGTTGGGGGTGTCGGAGTGAATCTTTCCGACCAGACGATTACTCTCGATCCAAATGGCGACCGAGCATTGACAAGCAGCTTCCCAGAGATGCATCAAGCTGATGATGGCACACTAGTGGCTATCCAAGAAAGCGACGAAGTGAAAGGTCACCTGTTCAAAATGGGATTTGTCGATTTTTTCACGGCAGATGATAGCAACTACCAGCTTCTCGAAGGAGCTATAGAAAAGGTGCAGCAAGAGTTAACACCTGATACAGTTAGACTGTTTTATGCCATTCAGGATGAGGACACTAAAGAATTTTTGAAAGTATCGAAAAGCGCGAATATCAAATGGGGAGCCAAAGATCCTAACGGCATTAGCATTTTGCACTACGCAGCTTCTTCAAGTGACCCTGTGTTCCTTGAAATGCTAATAGTGAAAAAAATGCCGCATAACGTTGTCGACACTTTCGGGTATAACCTGCTACATTATGCTGCACGAGAAGGATCTATCGACAACGTAAAACTCTTGTTGAGTAAAGTCTCTGCGCTGAAAAACGCGAAAGCAAAAAATGGAACGACTCCACTTTATCTCGCTGTGCAGAATGGTAGAACCGACGTTGTCGATGTATTGGTGAAGGCTGGAGCTTCTTTCAATGATGTCACCGCCTATGGGATGACCCCGCTATACTGCGCGATCTTCCATAGCAATGAAGAGCTTGCTCTCAAACTTCTTGATATTGGCGGTATCGACGTCAACAAATCAACCGAAGAAGGGTCTACTCCCCTACACCTAGCTATCGAACTCGGAATAACCTCCGTCGTCGCTAAGCTCGTCGCCAAAGGCGCATCACTTAATGCCAAGCGAAAAGATGACTTCACACCTTTGCATGTCGCCGCACAATTCGGTCAACTGGAGTCAATCCTGATCATGAAAAACAAAGGCGGATTGAACCTCAATTCGGCTTTGAAGTCTGGAAAGACATCCCTACATCTTGCTGCCCAGCATTTCCATCACACCGTCGTTACCTACCTACTTAGTGAAGGCGCTGATCCGACTAAATATGGTTGGGATAAAGAGACGCCGTTGATGGTAGCGCTGAAATGCGGAAATATCCTTTCTGCGAACGCCATGATCGAAGGCTACGGACGGGCTGCTGTGATGGGT
This sequence comes from Chlamydiota bacterium, assembly GCA_021772365.1. Taxonomy (GTDB): domain Bacteria; phylum Chlamydiota; class Chlamydiia; order Chlamydiales; family Criblamydiaceae; genus JAJFMC01. The sequence goes on along the minus strand of JAJFMC010000039.1, from coordinate 979 downwards.
GAAAAGGCCTCGGTCTCTTTAACACGTTTCGCTGATTACTATAAAAAATCCCCGATGGACATTGCGATTGCTAGCGGTCTATTGTCCGTGATAGAGCAGTTGCTGCTAAGTGGTGAGATGCTCACAAGAGAGCAAATACTTAGATGCTGCGAGAAAATCGATGACAGCATCATGGTTGCTAAGTGGATCGAAGCTATCGAGTTTCTCCCGGGAACCAGGAAAACATTCATTGAAGAGGCACTTCAAGCTGCAGCAGCTCATGGAAAAAACAAAGTCGTCAGTATGCTGATGCGTAAATACAAGGCGGTGGGTAATTTCACTGATAGAAAAGAAAGAGGGCTTGTTCACTATACTGCCGAGCATGATCACTTCGCGGTCATCAGAAATACGGTCAAAAAGAATCCTCAAGCCTTGTTTGTGAAGGATCGCAATGGCGATACACCTGCTAGCATTGCTGCAAGAAGTGGAAGTGTACGTGTTCTCAAGCAAATATTACTGTACCTGTCGAAAGAAAACAGGCTTGAAGCGATCGCACAACTCCTTGGTGCGGCAGTTCGCGGTGGAAATCAAAAGAGTGTTGAAGCGATCCTCCGTAAAATGAAAGATCCAAATATCCCTCTCGACAAGAAAAAACGCACAGCCCTGCACTACGCCGCGATGGATGGAGACGTCCAGATGATCGCTTTCTTGAAAGAGCGAGGTTGCCGATTCGATGTGCGCGACAAAGAACAGAATACACCCTTCCACTACGCGGTGGAGTACGGCTGGGAAGATGTGTTGGATTATCTATTCGACAAGAAAAATGAGCTACCAGTCCCTATGGATTTACTCTACCACGCTGCTGCGAAAGGAAAACCGGGTGTCATCACGCGTCTTGTTAAAGAACAAGGGAATTCTGTGAACGCATCGAAATCTTTAAAGGGTGATCCCTCAATATTCGGGGCTATTAGAGAAGGTAACTTCGAAACATTTGCAGCTT
>JAJFMC010000380.1 GCA_021772365.1 Chlamydiota bacterium | reverse complement strand
TCATAGGAGATGTTTTTGAGCGGGCCGGATATGCGGATGGTTACTTGTGGCATCGGAACGGTGATTTCTATTGGATATAGTTCAGTCAGTAGGAACTCTGTTTCTAAAGAGGAGAATAGAGCTATTTCGTCTGTTTGTATTTCTGCATAAACAAAGCCGGTTTGAGTTTGAGAAGAGATGGGTGGGATGATGATTGAAGAGGGGGTAGGTTCGTAGAAACTTTGTTTAGCTAGCACATGTGCCTCGTATTCAGTAATTGAGTTATGTTCCTCAGCCTCATTATTTTGTGTGGCTGTGTGTACTGAGACTGGTGGAATAATAAGGTGTGTATAATTCTCATGACCTTTATCGATACGAAAGATAAGAAAAAAAGCAGCATGCAAGGTAATGGCAACAATTAAGGCTGTGAGGAATAGATTGGTAAATAGTGTCTCTCCTCGATTTGTTCGAATGCATACTTGTCGCGTATGCGCGTCGCGTTCTAATTTTAACATATTACTACTAAAAGTACTCTGTGTTTTCTACGTCTGAGGGCTTGTAAACCAGGCGTAATTTTTTGCAACAATCCTGAGCAATAGAGAATACTTTTAGGAAGTCTCCATATTCAACGCGCCTGTCGATACTGACGACAACGGTAGGCTCTGTTTGCCCTGTTTGCTTCTTTGTTATTTCGTACTCTTCTTTGAGGCTTTCTTTCAAAGTATGGATATCGACGATCGTTTTCTTTGAACCTAAATAAATAACATTCTGTGCATCCATTACGACAACGAGTTGCGTCGTTAGAGGCGTTGAGTCCATATCCAATTCGGGACTCTCGATATTCAGTGATTTTAATGGAAGAATGTCAGAAGTGATAATAAAAAAGATGAGTAGTAAAAAAATAACATCAACCAAGGGTGTTAGATCTATTAAATTATAGGAAGCTTTAAGTTTCGTGGAAAACTTCATTTTTAATACCCAAATTCCTCATCTTGATGGATCAATAGATCAACAACTTCAGAAGATGTTGTCTGAATTTCTAATATAAATCCCTCAACACGGCTGACAATATAGTTGTATGCCAATACAGAGGGAATAGCGACAACGAGGCCTGCTGCAGTCGTTACAAGAGCATACTCCATCGCTTCCCCCAGTCGCGTGGCGGAAATGTCCACTAAACCACTAGTTCTCATTTCAGCAAACGCTTGGATAAACCCTAAAACCGTTCCCAAAAGACCTATTAAAGGAGATATATAGGCGATTACGGAGAGAATCTTCGCATTTTTCTCAAGTTGTGCAATTTCTACCATGCCCGATAGCTCCATCGCACTTTCAATTTGGTCTTTGCTGCGATTATGTTTTTCAATACCTGCCTTGATAATGTTGGCGATGGTTCCCCCGGTATTTTCACATACTTTGATCGCTTCTATGATGTTCCCTTCCTTAATAGTGTGGCGAAGGTCAATGATTAATCTGTTAGTATCCCCTTCAGAACGTTTGAGTTGTAGGAATCGCTCAATAAAAACAGTGACGCTGACGATTGAGCATCCGGCAATAATGAATAGTATGATATTCCAGTTTGAACCTATGTGGAATAGGTTAATGATATCCATATATTTCCCCTAATTGATCTTTAGCTTTTTGGCCCCACTCTCCTCCTTTTTTGGAAGTAGCTTCGAGTTGTTTTCTCGAAAGCTCTATGCGGCCTTGTAGTTTGTAAATATCTGCTCGTAAGTACATTGCTTTAATTCTTAAGTTGGAAATTGCGTCTTCATCTATCGCTTTTGTCAAATAGCGCATCGCTTGATCATACTGTCCCATCATTTTATGGCAATGGCTCATCTTTAGCCATAAATCGATGGTTTGATCTGTGGAGAGAACGCGTCCTTTTGCACACTCCTCGGCATTGTGTAAATGTTCAAGGGCTTGACGGTATTGATTTTCTGAGAAGTCTTTCTCTTTTTCCTGAGGACGTGCTAAGGCGATGATAGAAAGGTCATGCCAAGAGCGACTTAAATAATATCCTCTTGTTACTTTTGATGTTTCATACGAATGGATAATTTTCTTGATGGTTGTTTCAGCATCATTGTATTGCTCGGCTTCTAGTTGTGTTTGTGCTAGTCCATACATCGCTTCTTCAAGAGTATCATGCCGGTGGTCGTCTAGATTTGGGTTTCCTATTATGTCGATTAATTCAGTTAATACTTCTTGAGTATACTTCAAATAAATATGTTTTTTGGCTCCAGATGACAGACGAGCTATCGTGAGGTTGCAAAGAGCTTTTTCTAAGCATGCACGAAGTTCTAGTGATGAGTAGTGGGAAGTTTCGCTTTCGTTCAAAAGGTTTTGCGCTTTGAAACGTTGATATTCAGTGCTGACCTGTTGAAATTGGTCGATAGCTTTCGTTATGTTGCTTTTGTTGATCCACTTGCCTTTTGCTGATTTTCTATCGCGCTTGCCGTCAAGACCTAAAAGAAAAAGTGAATCCATTATATAAGGACTATCAGTGTAACGGATGACGACTTCTTCCAAATGTTTTTTTGCTTTTTTCTCACCATGTAAATAGTCTTGATAGGTGTACATGCGAAAAAATGCCTCAGCAGCGAAAGGTGATGACGGATAATCGGTATAGCATCTCCGGTAGTATGATTGATAGTGGCGAATAGGCTGGGGGCTCATCTCTGCTGATCGCCCACACCAATAGAGTGACTCAGATGTTATCGGCGTGTCGGGAAGGGTGTCGGGAAGAGAGGCAAGTATCGATTCTGCTTTAATGAAGGAGCTTTTCAAGAAGTAGACTTTACCCAAAAGGAGAGAAAGCTGCAGGGTTTCTTTGTCGCTGGGACTTTCCTGTAATCCTTTTTGAAGGTCTACGACTGCTTCTTCCAAAAAGGCACTATTTCCGTTGAGGTCGTAGAGATGCGTTGCGATAAGGCTTTTTATATAGTAGTTTTCAGGACTCCTATGGGCTTCTTTGACTTCAACAGTGATGATGTCGTAGGTTTTTTTCAGTTGGTGAACATCCTGTAGGTCGTGTGCAGTCTGTGCCCAGTTCCTTAAAGCTTGATAGGCACTTGGAGAAGAAATACTGTTAAATAATCGATAAGCTTTTTTATAGTAGGCAAGAGCAAGCTCTAGGTGTTTCCTTACATCCTGATGGTTACCATGATAAGCTTTTTCTCGTTCGTTGTGCCCCCTCAAAAACCAGCCGTAGGGAAGGACGCTATTGTTATCCTTGATTTGTACTGAGGTGAGAGTGCTTAAGTGTTTTTCTCTTTCAGTATAGCCTGTGACAATCTGGGCTTGAAGCAATAGAGCTTCTGTTTGTGCAGCTTTTGTGGTCAATTGACTACTTTCAATAAAGGCTTTACACTCACGTACTGTTTCATCTGAAGGGAAGTAAAAGCTCTTGGCAAGGAATATTTTAGCTAAAGCAATGGTTAAAAGGTCGCAGGGGCGACGTTTGAGTTCCTCTTGAACCATCTGTTCTGCTCGAGACAACAAACGTTCTTTTTCCTCTGACGAACGACTGGGATTGTTGCACTGAGTTAAATAGACATGTGCTAATTGTTCAATACAGGTTGAGTACCAAAGATGGGATTGAAAGGATGGTAAAGTGAGGGCTTCTTCAAAGTATACAATGGATCGTGCGATGTTATCTAGCTGATACTGAGCAGTTCCCATTATCCATAAGACCTCGGGATACAGTAGGTGATCAGGTGCCATCCTCTTTCTTAGTGTCCGCAATTCTTCATAGGCATGTTGATAAGATCCATTCTTCATAGCGATT
>JAJFMC010000379.1 GCA_021772365.1 Chlamydiota bacterium | reverse complement strand
GGAAGACTTCATCGATAGAGTCGCTTTTCATTTGTCCGTGAACAGTGGCAACGCGTGCTCCGGGTAGGAGTTTTTTGATATGAGCAGCGACATCTGGGAGGGTTTCTACGCGGTTATGGATGAAGTAAGCTTGCCCGTCACGTGTCAGCTCGCGGAGCAGTGCATTTTTGAGGACGTTGTCATTGGGTTCGGTGATAATCGTTTTGATGGGCAGGCGATCTTGCGGCGGAGTATTGATGACCGACATATCGCGTGCACCGATTAGCGACATATAAAGCGTTCTCGGTATCGGCGTTGCCGAGAGGGTGAGGCAGTCAACGCCGACTTTGATACGTTTGAGGTGCTCTTTTGCACGTACACCAAACCGGTGTTCTTCGTCGATGATGATGAGTCCGAGGTTCTTAAATAGGACATCGTCGCTAATGATTCTAAGGGTGCCGATGACGATGTCGACGGTGCCGTTGGCGATGCCTTCGAGAGTTTCGCGCTTTTGTTTCGCTGTCCCAAATCGTGAGAGGACTCCAACTTTGATGGGGAAGTTGCTCATGCGATCGACGAAATTGTCGTAGTGTTGCATGGCGAGGACGGTTGTTGGGACGAGGAGTGCAACTTGTTTGCCACCATCGACAATTGCTTTGAAGGCTGCACGCATGGCGACTTCTGTTTTTCCGTAACCGACATCACCGCAGACGAGCCTTTCCATGGCTTTTTCTGATTGCATATCCTTGAGAATATCGGTGATTGCTTCTAGTTGATCTTCCGTTTCGACATAAGGAAACTCCTCTTCAAATGCGTGATAATCATCGCTTTCTTCGGGGTAAGAAAATCCGCCGGACATTTCACGTTTGGCTTGTAACTCGATTAAATCCTTGGCATAGCCGACAATCGCCTGTTCAGTTTTTGTTTTCGCACGTTGCCAGACCTTACTGCCTAGCGTATGCATTTTGGGCATATGATCGTTGGAACCGATATATTTCGAGACGAGGTGTGTTTGGTTCATTGGTACGTAAAGTTTGGCATCGGAGGCATATTCGATGAGCATGAACTCTTTAACGACACCCGTACTATCGGGTCGCTTCTCTTGTCCCAGGTATTTACCAATACCGTTGTTGAGGTGAACGACCATTTCGCCAGGTGCGAGGTCATACACTTCCGTCGGTGTTGTATGGTAGGTGCTACGAAGCTTTTGTCGGCGGATCTTATACCTTCTCGTCACTTCTGCCATGGGTAGCACGATATGTTCGATATCGCGTAAAACAAATCCCATCGAGAGATATCCGGAAATGACATTTGTCTGTTTTGGGAGGTTGATTTGGGCGTCGAGGATGCGTTTGTGAAACTTTGTCTCTTCGGCATCCGAGCTGCAGAGTACCGTCAGGTGGCTAGTCTCTTTCGGTAAACGGTCTAGTCCAAGCAGAACTTCATCGCCTGAAATTTCTGTGTCTTCAGGATAATCCTGGAATAGGTAGTCGCGTATCGTCAAGAAGGGGTGCGTCCAGCGACCGGCCTGTAATTTACGATTGAAAATCTCGAATCCAATCTTGTGAATTGGTGCACTGTCGGAATAATAATTCGTGGCTACTTTTTCGAGCATCTGGATGCGGCAGAGCTGCTCAATCGGGGTCTTGCACCAGAAGATCTTTTGTAGGGACTCCATCTGATCGAGAAGGGTTTCAATACTGGCGAATGTCAGTGTGTCCGTTCCGCAGATATTTACGAGCGAGGCATAACGGTCTTCGAGGGCGAGGAGGTCGTCGAAAATGACGATGACATCATTGCCGAGGTAGTCGATGATTGTGCTGAGCTTTTCATTCTTGCTAATGAGCTCCATCTCCCGAGCAGCAGTGATCTGGATGTCTTTGATTGTATGGATCGATTTCTGTCCGATTGGATCGTATGTACGGATCGACTCGATATCATCACCCCAAAATTCGACACGAAAGGGTTCCGGTGAGGAGACGGGGAATACATCGATGATACCACCACGGACAGCAAATTCACCTTTGTCGGCAGCGACGGTTGCACGTTCGTAGCCCATATCTTTGAGTTTGTCGATGATTTTCTGATACGAATGGTTTTCTCCGACTTTTAACGATAGATAGAGGTCTTCGAACTGTTCGGAGAGGATCAGTTTCTGCAGGCACGCTTGGAGGTTACTGATGATGATGAGCGGTTCCGACGATGCGTAAACTTGCTCGAGTACTTTATAGCGTTCTCCGACGATGTCAGGGCTGGGCGCGATATTCTCGTTAGGCAAAGTCTCCCATGCTGGGAATTCGACGACGGGTCGATCGGTGAAGTAAGCAAAGTTGTGGAACAGTCCTTGCTCTTCCTGGTGGTCACCGGCGAGGATAAGGATATGCTTGCCTGTCGCTTTTTGCGCTAGAGCGGTCACGAGGGCTTTTGGGGAGTTCCATAGCTCCTCGACAATAACCGAATCGCCTTCCTGCAAGGCATGGTGGAGGCCTTGGAGCTTGGCGTTAGCCAATAGGGCATCTAATGTGGACTGTTCAGTTGTGGACATTGACGCCTCTTATTTCGTTAATAATTCTTTGGCTTTTGCAAAAGCTTCTCCCAGCTTATCAGGAGCTTTACCGCCTGCTTGTGCAGTATCAGCTTTTCCACCGCCGCCGCCGTTGACGATCGGTGCGATGCCTCTGATGATATCGACAGCTTTATAGCCCTGGCTGATGACGTCATCGCTGACCATGACGATTAGATTGCACTTGTCTTCGCCCGCTGCTGCACCGACGATAAGAATTCCTTTACCCATTTTGCTGTGTAATGTGTCGGCAAAAGGACGTAGGTCTTTTGGTGGAACATCGACTTCTACTGTTAGTAGGGGAATCTCTCCAATCGTTTCGATGTGGCTTAACAGTTGATCGACCATGCCTTCGACTTGCTGTTGTTTTGCATCTTTAAGCTGTTTCTGGAGGTATTTATTCTCTTGCAGGACTTTTTCCAAACGACTCATTAGTTTCTGAGGAGCGATTTTTAACATTTCAGCAATTTCCTCGATCGTATTATCGCTCTCTCTGCTTAACGCTTCGGCTTCTTTACCGGTGACAGCTTCGATACGGCGAACACCTGCAGCGATGCTGCTTTCTTTAGCGATACGGAACAAGCCTATGGTCCCTACGTGGGAAGTGTGAGTTCCCCCACAAAGTTCCTTCGAGTAGTCGATGTCGATGACGCGGACTTTGGCGTCGTATTTATCGCCGAAAAATTGTTTGATGTCTTCGCGTTTCTGTACGTCGTCGTAGCTGAGTTCGTACGACTCGACAGGGAGATTACCACGAATCTTCGCATTGACGAGATCTTCGATCTCACGTAGCTCTTCGGCTGTCATGGCCTTGTGGTGACTGAAGTCGAAACGTAAACGGTAGGGGGCGACAACGGAACCTGCCTGCTTGACATGCTCGCCCAACACCTGATGTAATGCCCAATGTAGTAAGTGCGTGGCAGTGTGATTATTCGCGATCTTCTGCCTACGGTCAACATCCACCAACTCTTTGAGTGTGTCGCCCAATTTGATGGTTCCGTCTTTCACTTTGCCGATATGCGCCACGACTCCTTTAAAAGGCGCTTGGCAGCCAGTGACATCGAAATGCGCAGATTCATGGCAAAGAGTGCCCGTGTCACCGACCTGACCACCCATTTCTGCGTAGAAAGGTGTCGCATCGAGGACGACCATGCCGCTCTGTCCCTCGGAGATGCTTTCTACAAAAGCACCATCGACGACGATCGCCGTGACTTTTCCTTCGCCGGTAGTGGAGTTGTAACCAGTGAACTGGCAAGGACCATGTTCATTAGCATATTCCGCGAAGAGGTTTTCTCCTGCTACCTGCTTGGTCTCTTTGTGAGCTTTGCGGGAACGTTCTTTCGCTTCTTGTTCGAGCTCGTGGTAGCGCTTCGTGTCGACAGAAAGGTCGGCATCTTTGGCGAGCAGTACAACCTCTTCAAAAGGGAGACCATAGGTGTCTTTTAGCTTGAATGCGTCATCGCCAGTGATCATCATTCCATGCTCTTGCGCATGTGTGATGATCTGTCCCAAAATATTTCCCCCACGTCGAAGGGTACGAAGGAATGACTCCTCTTCGACGGTAAGGATTTCTTCGATGCGGCTTTGACTTTTGCGTAGCTCAGGGAAATCGTCGCCCATCGTTTCGATCAGTCTAGGTAAAATTTTGGAAAGGAAAGGTTTCTCAAATCCAAGTCCTCTGCCATACCTGACAGCTCTACGGAGTACCTTGCGAAGAACATAGCCTCGGTCGACATTGCTCGGTTGTACCCCGTCGGCGATAGCAAAGGCTAGACAGCGTAGGTGGTCGGCGATGACCTGAAATGCCGGATAAGTATCGTGATTGGATCGGTCATATCTAACACCGACGATATTCTCTGTCTGAGCGATGAGACTGCGTAGGACATCGGTTTCGTAGACGCTTTCTACATCCATTTTTAAGCTGACGACACGCTCCAGTCCCGCACCTGTGTCGACCGAAGGTTTTGGCAAAGCTATCAACGTCCCATCTTCGATTCTGTTGTACTGCATGAAAACGAGGTTCCAGAATTCGAGGAAACGTTCCCCATCGGGATCTTCCAAAGGCGAAGGTGCATCACTGAGGTGCGCTCCGCGATCGTAGTATAGTTCGGAGCTGGGGCCGCATGGACCGGTGTTTCCCATCTCCCAGAAATTATCTTTCTCATCGAAACGCCTAATACGCTTTTCCGGCACAAACTCTTTCCATAGATCAAAAGCTTCGTCGTCTTCACGAAACACGCTTGGCCAGATTCTGTCGGCATCGAGTCCGAACACTTGAGTGGAAACCTCCCAAGCGAATTTTATAGCCTCTTTTTTGAAATAGTCGCCGAATGAGAAATTTCCCAGCATCTCGAACAAGGTTAGGTGGCGCGCAGTATGGCCAACATTTTCTAGATCGTTGTGTTTTCCGCCGACGCGTATACATTTTTGCGATGTCGTTGCGCGAGTGTAATCGCGAACCGTACTGCCAAGGAAGACATCTTTAAACTGGTTCATTCCGGCGTTGATAAACAGTAAGGTGGGATCGTCGTGAGGGATGACGGGTGATGAACTGATCACAGCATGACCATTGTCTTTGAAATACTTGAGAAAATTACGGCGTATCTGCTGGGTTTCCATGGTTATCCTTAATGATTGAACGGTAAACAAGTGAGAATTTTATCGTAATGGCTCATAACTATCAAGACTGATTAGATGACCGATTAACAGACCGATTAGAAACCAACAGAGTACAGGAGATTAAAACAGATATTTTAGTCTTGAGAACGAAAAATCACGTTTCCAGTAAAATACAATTTATTAAAAATGTACAGACGATATTAAGGCTTGTTCTTTAATCTTTAATTAATGTTTTTTACAGGATGGGCAGGATGGGCAGGATGGGCAGGATGGGCAGGATGGGCAGGATGGGCAGGATGGGCAGGATGGGCAGGATGGGCAGGATGGGCAGGATGGGCAGGATGGGCAGGAT
>JAJFMC010000378.1 GCA_021772365.1 Chlamydiota bacterium | reverse complement strand
TTCGCATTCGTCGCTATGGTGTGAGCATAGAGAACATTGAAAGCATCGCCTCTCCAGCGATTCTTCCTAGAGATAATCCCATCATTATCTTGGATGAGATAGGAAAAATGGATTAGACCGGTTGAAAATATCATCACTTTTAGAAACACTACAGGGCTTTGTTGTTCGATCGTATCCGACATGCTTCATTAAATGGCGGATTGCATATTGATGGGTCTCTTGAAAAGAGTTGTATGACGAAGGGATCTGATAGCGCTTTCCAAAACTTCCAACTGTTCGAATCCCAAGCAAGCTGATCACTCGGTCGAAGACCCCAATGATTGTATGATTTGAGGTAAAGTCATTTTTAGACGAAACAATGCGAATTAGGTGTTCAGCTTTATCCAACCTTTTTTGACCCAATTCTGTTTGAATTCCTGGTCCCAACCCCAGTGGATTAAACGCAAAGACTTTCAAATTGTTTTTCAAACCGCAATAGGAGGCGAGTGAAGCTCCGTAGCAACTTCCTCCTAATACCATCTTTTTTCCTTGAAAATATGGATGATTTTTAAAAATTTCAATAATTTGATTGGCATCATGATAAATATCAGGGACAACACCTACAAACGATTTAATAACATTCCCCATGTGTTGCTTGTGATATTTCTTCTGTAGACTTTTCGAGTCTTTATTTTCAGAGTTAGCTGTTTTGATTGCTCCAAAAGAAATGATGACCTCTCCACAATTGTCTTCGTTGAGCATCGCTTTTAATCCAGATACAGGATCGTAAACATACCCATTGTAGACCTCTAGAGATCGCGGTAGCCCTTGAAATTGCAGCTTTGTTAAATCGACCATGCGGAGCCCAAAAGGTTCTGTCCATTGTGCTGTATTTAAATTGTAGGTTGCTGCACAGGCCGCTCCATACTTTACATAGAGCTTTGCAGCTTCCGGACTGAGATCTTTCGCTCTCCGATAAAATCCTTTTCCAAACAGATCTTCTGAGTTTCCAGTGATGACGAATTTTGGAAATCTCAAGATAATGCCCAGCAAAGACCAGTCTTTTGCACCCAAAAAACGAAAAGGGTAGAGAAATACTGTTTTTATTAAATGAAAAATTATTTTTACTACATTAACTATTTTACTTATAACACTACTTTTCTGTGCCTGTTGTGTATTTACTTGATTCGCTGATTGTGCTTCTAAATTTTTAAGTTTAGTTAATGAAATAGTTGACATAGCTCTATAATTCCGTTTTTACAAAACACATAATAAACAACACCATGCAATAATGTAAACAACAAAACAACTTTAATCACGAATAAAACTTTAACTTATTTAAGTATAAAACCGTTCCCCTATATTAGGGAAAGTGCTTCTTTATAGAGAACACTATTAATTTGATAGAGATTCTGCTGTTTAGCTTTTGAAAAGAGCTTTGTACCGCGTGATACCTCACTGGGTGATTTGATTTGTAATAATGTCATAATCCAAGTGTGAACTACAAGGAGTTGTTGTTGTTTTGAACTGGTTTCTTTGACTTTCTGGAGGATTAATTTTTCGAACACATCGTAAAGCCCATTTCGGTTTTGTAGCCGTGGATCATTTAGCAATTCTCTGATATAAGGAATCAATTCTAGAGCATAATCAAAGTATTTTTTTGGGTTTGTATCAAACCCATGAAACTCTATGCCTTTTAAAAGCATGTCACACAGATACCAGATGGTGTTGTAACTATCAAAAGACTTACTTTCCGGGACCTTGTTTTGGGTATATGCTTCGAGGAGAATGTGGTAAAAGTGATCGATTAATTCAGTTGAGTACTTTTGCGCATATTTGTCCCATTGGCTAAACTGAACGACGTCACCGGGCATAATATGTTGTCTAACGCATTCAAAAAGTGGGATCATATTAAGTTTGGCTCCGGCAATTTTTAGTTCATTTTTAATTGTGTTAATGTTTGGCGATGATCCCATAATTTGCTGGACGGTTTCTAAAGTTTGATCGGCGTTGCGTTTATTTTTTTTGTTGTAAAACACGTAATGGACATCTTCATAAAGAAACTGTGGTAATTGTGACAATAGTTTATGATAGAGGCTCAAGAGTCGATCAGGGTGTTGTAAATAGAGAATTGATCCTATTGAGGAAAGTAACGTAAAACCATGTCTTAAACTGACGTGATTAGGATAAAGAGATATGTAATGAATCATTTTTGCAACGATGTGTTGGCGATCTCTAATAGGTATAGGTGAAGAGATGACGTCCTTGAGTTCTGAGAAGTATATGCAACGAAGTAATGTTGTACCAAACGTTTCGAAAAAATTATTTACTACTGCTTTTCTGTAAGTCTTCTGCAATGACCGTACACAGTAATCAAATAGAGATTCATCAGCGATCATTAATGAGTAATCGATAAATTTGTCGATGATCGGCAAGTATGCTATTTTCTGATCAGGATGGTTGAGGATGATTTTTCCAATATTCTGATGGACAAAAGATGTAACTGACTGTTGAACCTTAGTGTTCTTTGTGGGGTGATCTAGTAATTTTTTTTGAAAATCAGCAGTTATATGAAAAAAGATCCTGACAGCCAAAGTATCTTTTTTGCTTGATAGTTTTGAGTACTTCCACAACTGCAGGACAAATTGTTTCTCAACGCATCTGCTAAAGAGTGGACTTATAGCAAGAAAGCATACTTTTTGATGAATTTCTTCAAGAGAATATGAACAATTTGGGTCTGTAGTATAAAGAGTAATTGTTATGTCCCAAAAATGTGAGATAGCATCTTTTAGGTAAAGTCCTGAAGGTGATAAGTCATTTAAAAGTTCTAGCGAAGTTTCGAAAACTTGTTTTTGTATTTTTAGGTCATTAGCTGACGAAGCAAATCGGATTTGCGAGCAAATTCTCTCGTAAACAAGCTCTTGATACCCTTCAGGAGTAAAATATTTCTTCAGAGATTTATGTGTGAAACATTCTTCTGTTGATTGGAGATTTGTATTTCTAATCAATATGGTGAGAACGTTTTTTAATGCTTCGGATGGTTTGTCTGAATGATTAAGGATATTAAGTGAAAGCTTAGCTGCATTTTCGTAAAATAAGGGATGGTTAATACTGACGATTTTTAAACACACCTTCAGCTGTAAAGCTGTATTGTCAGAAATATTGGGAAGAAAGTGATTTAGCAAGTTATGATTAACTTCGACAATAGAGTCAGAGATCTTTTCTTCACGATTTTCGAGAAAGGGCATTTCAAGGAAGAAATCGATGAGTCTCTCAAAGTCAATATGGCAGAGTAATGAACGTTCATGAAACTCTCTAAATAGAAGGCACGTCTCGTAATAAAGTGAAGGATCAAGTTTTTCACAGGACCATACAATGAGTTGTTGATCGAATTCTGAGATCTCTCTAGAAAATTCTTTTTCTAAGAAACACCTAAGTAATTTTGTTCTAACTCTATGTAATCGACATAATGCTTCACTATTTGGATCACAATTTCTAATGTATTCTTGTAGAACAAGTACGAGGTTACTTTGTATAATAGGAATAGATTTTTCAGAACACGATGATAGAAGTTTAGATAGATATTCAGGATTGTTTAAAAACTTACTTACAAATGGTACAGGTGCTTTTTCTGTTATTGAAAAAAGATGAAAAAAGCACTTTTCGATATCATTTTGTGATCCGATAATGGCACCGGTTATCATGGTGTTGTAAAATCGATTAACAACTAAATTTAGATTTTGTTTGGGAATATCAACGGGTAAATTGTCATAGAGCAGGTTCCACAACTGAGCGTTATCTTTGAGGACGATTTCTGTGAAAGAGATGAGTTCATCGACAGAAAGCACCCCTATCTTACTTCCAATTTCATTGGTTATTTTTATGCATTCTGCTTCAAAAATATCGCTCTGAGGCTTTTGCATTGATAGTGGACTCATCCGTGACAGAACGTTATTTATATGTCCGAGATCGTTATCGGTATTTAAGAATTGCTTCGTTTCTTGAAGTTGCTTAAAAATGAGTTCTTTTTTTATTTGGGAGCTACTCGTCAGTATTTTTAGTAAGTTCATACCACAAGATATATCACCAGATTGCATCATGGACATCTGCACAGACGAGAGAGTGGAAATGAGAGAGTCCTTATCACTTTCGGATTGTATTTTGTTTAGCAATTGCACACATTTTCTATAGAATATAGCGAGTTCATGTTCATCGTTTTGGTGTGAAAGGTGTTTAAATACAGCATCCATTACATAGGGAAACCGTTCTGATAAGTAAAAAGATGGATGTGTTATCTGCTGTTTAAAATATTTACACGTTTCTAAGGGTGTTTGTGACTTTTCACAAAATTCATCCATGTTAATGAAACTTGTGAATATCTTCGCGTATTCGGTAGAGTTAAAATGTGAATAAATGCGTAACCTAGAAAGGCTGTTATATAATAAAAGAACCTGAGTGGATTGCTCATTGCCAGTGAGCATGCTCAGTAGGGCCGAAAGTTTTTGCTCAAACAGTCGATTGAGAATTACTTTTAAGTTGATATCACCAATTATCTCCCTATTAAGTGTCGAAAGATAAGCAACAAAACTTTCAGTGAGAAAAAATTGTTGATATTCATTGAGCGTTTCAATGCGATCAATCAATTGTTCGTAGATTTTCAAAGTAATAGAGTCTGTTGATGTATTCTCTACCCACTTTAACTGTATTTCGTTGATCGAATTTTGATGGACATACCAATGTAACTGTTCATGAGCTAATAATTGGTATGTTAAATGCTCTATTTGTTTTTTCGGCTCATCCGTGATTGTCTTGAGAATTATATTTAAACTAGAAATGAATTTATTTGTGTTCTCATTATCATTAAGGTCTACACCTAAGAGGCCGATACAAATGTGAATACTATTACTTAAATCTCCTTTATTAATATTACGCTGCAATGCATCAACTGTGTAAGCAATCATTTGATTTTTTGTTAGGTGGCCAGAGTATTTTTCTACTTCATTTAGTAATTCCGAAGACTGTTGGCTGACCTTTCGTTGATCGATACGTTTCTTGAGAATGTCGTTAAAAAGCGGCTCCCCTCTTTTAGCGTAATTAAATAGTAAGTGATCACCATAATCATCAAATCCTTCGCAGTAGGATCGCTCTATAAGAATGCCAATAAGTTGTTGATAGTAGGTTGTGTTTGTTACTAGTCCGGTGAGGTTTAGCCTGTCGATTTTTTCCCATAGATCGATGATGTGTATCATTCGACTTGTTTGAGATACAGCAATTACTTCTAATGATTGGATGAGTTGTTTCTGTATTCCAATATTTTTCCAGAAGAAGGTTTTTTTATTGAATGCTAAAGTCAATAATTGAACATAATTTTTGAAATATTTTTCCTCAAACAGTTTGTTAAAAAAAAGGATTAGAGATTTCTGATCTAAGCGGAAGTGTCTATCGTTTCGAGGGGTTTTACTGATGATGAGATCTGTCAGTTTGAGAATCTTCTTAAACGATACATGATCGATATGATCAAATATTTGCTGTGACCAACACAAGGCCATTTTTTTACTGATGCGTCGCTGATTTTTTGTGATTGTTGTAAGGATATCTACAGATAGTTCATGATTAAGTTCTGTGGCTCGTTGATAAAAGAACCATACCATTGTATTTATCAGGTCTCTAGGGAACTCTTCTTTGAAATCAATCCAGATATTGTAGACATGACTGAAATTTGAGCTGTTACTGGATCTTAAAAGGTCCTGTAATAATCCGAATGAAACCTGTTGGATAGGGTAATTTTTTACGACCGCTTTGGTGAAATTCCATAGACTTGATTTGGTCCCCATCAAGCGATTTTTCCTTAAAAAGCTACTGTATTCCTGAATGAGGAGCTTTTTTTGGTCATTAGAAAGCGGTTCGGTGATAATAGAAGTCAGCTTCATGGTCACTCTGTTCAATCCTTGACATGCTCCATAACCTTTCAAATTTAGCCAGGTGGATACAAATATTGTTTTGATAGATTGAATGTCACCAAGTAGATCAGCAACATCTGAGATTTCTTCCGGAAAGGACTGTTCTACACTTGTGCACTTTTTGTCACTCTTTTCAACATTGCGAATAAAAGCTGTAATGATCTGTCGAATAAGAATTGTAGCTTTCGGATTTTGTTGTGTTAACAGGGAGCTCACTCGCAGAATGGCACGTTTTAAGTTTAATGGAATAACAATATTTCGCCCTCTTGAGAACTGTATGGACACAAAACCCTGTTCACTCGACTCGTAGTAATGACAAATGACAAATGCTTCGGTTTTCGCCATGCACTGGAGCACTGCGCCTATCTGAATAATATCTAGTACTTCGTGGGTTGAAAGATATCCACCTTTGATAGAGGATACAGCTGTTTTCAACCAATCATCAAAATATTTTGAGTCAATTGTTTCCCAATGGTTTCTATGGGTGCTATCAGTGAGCTGGTTATCCATGAATGAACTGGCTGTCAATATAATACATACTTTCGACAAATCCGACTTATGGGTGTGTTGAGAAAAGACATGCATTAAGTTTTTATAAAAATTATCTTTTGGAAGTCCTAGGATGGATTTTCGGAAAGTAGGCTCTAAAGTAGGGTCTGGAGACCATGAACCCTTGTAGATATAGCTCAGAAGTCGATACCATCCTTGGTGATATGAGTACTCATTATTTTCAACAGTAACTATTTGTGTCAATTTATCAATAATCGCTTTCCACCCATTGGCAACTGTTCCATATGGAACAGATAGTTTGTTAATGTCTGGGTATACAAAGCTATCCAAATCAATCGATAGACCATGGCAGTGAAATAGTTGTTCATTGGCAAGTTTGTCAACCAAAGTAAAGTCGAATCGTTTTCCCTGAGAACCCCCAAAAGAAAACTGTTTGAAGTGTTTGTCTTCAGTGATGATATGTGAAATACTTTCAAAGGATGTCTCTCGAATGATAAATTTCAACTGCTTATTATCGCCTCCCATAAAAAGAAGCTTCTCAGCAAATAGTGATAGAACGGAATCGAACATACCTTCGATGTTTTCATACGATGCGCCATTGAGAAACAACCGTAGGTCGTAATCGGCAGGTTTGTTTAATAAAGAGGTGTAGATATCCTTCGAGGGCTTTTTTTTGAGAGGTAGTAAATTTACTGCTTCGACGTAATATTCCTTCTGTAACAAAAATGGGACCCCTCCACCATGCAGTTCGCAGCCGTTAACCATCCACGGATACAAAGAGTGTATTGTCCCAAGTATTTCGATAGCTGAAATAAAAACCTCATAAACTAGTCTATTATTTTTCTTGTTATAAGTGATGGGGTTTATTAGTCGATTAATTTTGCAATATTCTTCCAGTTGATAAAATGCTTGTATAATAAGTATCTGTTTTTTGGGTGGAAGGCGATCAAGAGATTTTGATTTTATGGTTATCGATTTCGATAAGAGAGTATTGATTCTTTCCCAACACTCTATATCAATGGGAGGTAAATCAATACTCGTTGGGTAAATCCAGTTACCTTTACTATCAATGAGTTTATCATCAACACAATCCCTAAAAAAGTCTCCGTATAGAGTCGGTGGGTAGACGCACCAAGAGAATTCATCTTCTTGTTGAGAACGGACTTCTTCGACTACAGAAGTTTGCTTTGAGTCGGTAACAATGCTGCTACTTGTAAGCAACAGATTATTTGTCGATGGTACCGTTTCGCCACAGTATATTGTCATCTTCAAACCACCTCTTTTCAGATTTTTTCCATTGTCTTGTAAGCGGTGGAATCATATTGCTTCTTATTTCGCTTGTCAAGTTCTCATAGAAATGTACGTATTAGTCGAACAAGATATCTCTGGTTTGATCTAAAAAATCACCGGGTTGTTCTGCATAGGAATAGTGTCCAGCTTGATCAATGGTATTGAAGCGACTGACACTTTTTGGAATAGGGCCTACCCTAAATGGGTCCTCGCTTCCAGAAATGATTGTCGTCTTTGAAGGATAACGATATTCTACCCAATCATACGTTGTATATTTTTCAACAAAACACTTCTCAGCCTTATTTTCGAATATGGGATTAAAAGGATTTGAACAGGTTGGAATCACCATTGGGATAGCTTTTTTCTCTGATACATAAAAAGGTAATTGGATTGCCAGCATTTCGGCTCCTATCGTATTAATGGCCTCCTGATTCTTTTCTTTTATGGCTAACTCATATTTTTCTTGTAGTTCTGTTTCTTTTTTGAGCACTCCGTTTTTCATAAGAAGTAATTCAAGTTTTAAATCAGATTCCGCAGCATCCCTTGCGGTAAAAGGACAAGGATCTATCATCAGTATTGTAATATCATAATCGTGCCATTTGAAGACTTGATCTAATGCCAGCTTAAGGACAACTGCTCCAAATGAATGGGCGATAATCTTAATTTTTTTTTCCGGTTTAGCATACTTTAAAACAAGCCCCGAAAATTGAAGAGCAAGATTTTCCGGGGATGGTGTCAAATCACCAGGTGTCTTTGTAGCACCTGTACCAAAAGGATCGAACCCTATAAGACAGCCCGGTAAATCTAAAGGAGCAAAGTATTCCCAAAGGTAGTGGGCGATCCCAGGTCCCCCATCGAGCAAAAAAGTGAATGGCTCTCCTTCTCCCTTTTGAAGAGTGTGGGTCAAGTCAGCATATTTCTCTGCTAAGATCATTTGGTCATGAGTAGAATTATCAGTATCGAGCACTTTAGGGGGGGGCATTGAGCGATGAGAGACTACCATTGTCATATTTGTAACTCCAGTTTGAGGTTTTTTATTTGATATCGGAGTAACTTGCTTATGTCAATCAAAATAACGGTGAACATTTATACTGATAGTGATTCAAAAATTGGGGTTTTAGCTTAATTTAATTTGTTTTTTAGGCAAAAAGACAAGGCCTAGCAAAACAGAAAACCATAGGGTGCAAAGGCGAACGACGAGCGTCGCTGTTACAGCTACGGAAGTTGGGACGTCATTATAAATCAGAAGTTCATACATCGTCACTTCAGCACCACCAAGACCTCCGGGGAGCAGAGTGATAGCTCCAACGAGAAGGGAGAATGCATGAATAAAGATGGCTGTATAAATCGACACTTCAGCACCTAAAAGGTGGAGGACAAGATACAAAATAACCCCTTCAAGGCCCCAAGCAATTGTACCAAGCAGTGTTCCGTATAAAAGTACATGAGTCTTAAAGCAATCTCTAAATGCGAGAATTGTTTCAATAACAAACTCTACTATATGAGAAAAACGATTTTTAAATTTTTTGTTCGTCCAATTCTCAATTCCTTTTAACCAGTGGTCTTGTTGCACTGTGTAAAGGATACCGATAATGAATAGTGCTGATAGCAAAACTATTGGCCTCGCGCTGGAATGGAAGAGAAGGCCCCCCATCGCCAAAACAACTACAGCAAGAAAATCGGATAGACGTTCAGCTAAAAGAGCACCGAAACTTCGACGGTAGGCGATACCATAGTCTACTAGGAATACACTTCTCAAAGCCTCCCCAGCTTTTCCTGGTGTCGTCGTTAAGGAAAATCCGGAAATATAGATTCTCAAGCTTTTGAGCCAAGGGACATAGTAACCAAGAGTGTGTAAGAAATAGTTCCACCTCGTAAACCTAAAAAGGTAACTGATGCATGCTATCGAAAGAGATATACCGACACCAAAGAATCCGATCTGTGTAAATCCATCAACAACCTGATGCCACCCTCCCCAAAGAGAGAAAAGGAAGTAGCCGACAATACTTATAATGACAGTGACGATTAATGCGGTAAAACGCCATCCGGCAAGTACGTGTTCGTGCTCTTCGTATTTTGACGCTTCCTTTGTTGTATCGAGATCTTTGTCCATAGTACCCATGATGATCTATACCCTATGCTATCCGTTTTTACAGCAATAGAGCATTCTCTTGCATCTAAAAATCTAATTACTTTCTCCCAAAGACCGGAAAAATGAATGGTCAGCAATTTCCAAAAGTTCCTTGTCTCCCCGACTATCTCCGTAAGCATAAAGGGTATATTGATTTTTAGGTCCGCATATTTTTTCTAGGCGACGGATTTTTTCTGGTCCCCAACAGTTGGTCCCTTGAAGCCTGCCGGTAATCTTCTCTTGATTAGTAATCTCTAGGCCCGAGCAGATGACGTCTTTAAATCCTAAAGCTTGTGCCCATGGATCGAGGTAGATATCGAGTGATGCGCTTATCAAAACACACTGGTGTCCATTGTTTTGATGCCATTTTATACGTTCTTTTGCCTGGGGCCGAACGATGTCGTTGAGCTTTTCGGTAGCGAATTTTTTTCCAAATTGTTGGATGGTTTCTAAAGTTGCTCCTTTAAAAAAAGAAGAGATAATTGCCTCTTTAGCTTTTTGCCTAGGGATAACACCTAAAACGAAACCAACAAGAGTGGGTGCTTTAAGCAGCAATTTTCGGTAGGTCTTGAAATATCCATAGGTGTAAATGAGGAAGGGTAAGAGGGAGTCATGGTAGGTCACCGTCCCGTCAAAATCAAATGCAGCTATGACTGGTTTATCGTTCATGGTAAATGTTATCCTCTTTGATAGAGGGAATTGCAAAATTATTTGAAGCGGTTTTCTAGAGGATTTTTTAGGCTCGCAAGAGGCGGTGTTCGCAGTAAACCAAGACTGGTTTACTAGAACGAGCCCGAAGCGAGGCGGAAAAAGGCCCAAATAATTTTGCAATTCCCTCGATAAATATAATTTAACTGATGTTATTTGTTGTTTCCAGAAAAATCGATCTTTTAACCCCGACTGCAACTCTCTATTGAACCATTCCCCAATTATTAATTTAAAACCATATACTTCAATTAAAAGGTTGATGCGAATACGAAGAGGGCGAACATGTGTTCATTAAGGATTATGCTACAATAAAAACCATGGAACTTTATTTTTCGTGATCATTCGTATATGATATACTCTTCAATAAGAGTAATCGGATAATGGCAATGACGAAACGAATATTTATTACTGGAGCCGCAGGCTTTATCGGCTTTCACTTAACTCGTTACCTTCGTGATCGTGGCGATGAGGTTTTGGGCTACGACAACTTCAACGATTATTACGACCCCACATTGAAAGAAGAGCGGATTAAACAACTGGAAGGTGTTTCTGTAGTTCGTGGCGATTTATGTGATTTACCATTCCTATCCGATGTAGTCGATAACTTTCAACCGACGCACATTGTGAATTTAGCAGCTCAGGCTGGAGTCCGCTATTCTCTTGAAAATCCCCGTGCTTATATCGACTCGAATATCAGCGGGTTTTTAAACATATTAGAAATTTGTAAAAAAACACCCCAGACAAAACTGATTTATGCTTCATCTTCTTCGGTGTATGGTAACAATACAAAAATTCCTTTCTCAATAAATGACCGTACAGATGATCAAGCAAGTTTATATGGCGTTACAAAAAAATCTAATGAATTGATGGCCGCAACCTATCATCACCTCTACGATATCTCCGTCACGGGATTACGATTTTTTACTGTCTATGGAGAGTGGGGACGTCCTGATATGGCTTACTTTTCATTCACCAAAAAAATTCTTAACCAAGAGCCTATCAAAGTATTCAACCACGGAAAAATGATGCGCGATTTTACATACATTAGTGACATCGTCAAAGGAACTACGGCAGCGATTGACCTCGGGGCTCCATGCGAAATCTTTAATTTAGGAAATCATCAACCCGTTCAACTCAACAGATTTATTGAGATTCTGGAACAAGAGCTGGAAGTCAAGGCTATCAGGGAATATCTTCCTATGCAACCTGGTGATGTAGAGAAAACGTACGCTGATATCGATTATAGCAGAAAACTACTAGGCTTTTCCCCAGAGGTATCACTAGAAGAGGGCCTGTCAAGTTTTACCTCTTGGTATAAGGATTATTATCTTGAGAAAACTCATTAGTATTTTCTTAAAGGATTCTTTCCTTTTCAAAAACCTTATGATTTAATATAATTAATAATGATAATGTTCATATGGTGATGTACGATGCGCTCAATATATTATATTTTAGCGACACTTATTTTGATAACTGGGTGTACTCCTAAAAAACCCAACCCATTGACCCGGTGTGGCTACAATGCCGATTCGGAGCTTCTTACTGAGCAAATAATTACTTTTTCCAGAGAGCTCAAAGATACCCATAGCTTGTTTTTGTACGACTCAAGAGTGGTTTTCGATGGGAAAATCAAAAAGGTACGCATTGACTACACATCACAACGTAGTGTAGAGCTCTGTGAAGCCAGAGAAATACTTGTTGATATCACAGAAGGAATGATCGATCGAATAAGAAATCACGTGGAACTGAGGTCTGCATTTAACAATCGGCCTATTACACCACAAGATTTTGAAATTCACGTCACTTTTGAAAGTTACCACAACAAATATGTCGATCCATCCTATATGGCTTATATCATTCTTGAGAATAGTTGGTCTTTTTTCTATAGCTCTGAGTTAAATATGGCCTTTACAGATATATGGATGCAAAAGGTTGAGCCTTACTACAAAACCAAGCAATTCGTTAGATTCTCTCGAGAAGCAGAGGCTTCATACCTAGACGTCGGTGATGAGACGCCAGAGCAAAAAGCTCTCGATGAAGAACGAATGTACCTTTGGGGCACACAATCAGGTTCCTTGATCAGGTAAATTTCTAGTATCTTTTCATTAGGTCTTGGTTCATTTTCTTTTGGTAGAGTCTGACCTTTGTAACTAAAGACTGGGTGATAGCTTTCAGCTCTCCAGTAACCTGTTCTTTGACTAACTTGTCACCTGATTGAAAATGTTCCCAAGCAGTTTCGAGTCGGTCTGCAAAAGAAACGAGTTCTTTTTTGGAGTATAGCGACTTCATAATGTTAGAGCTGCGGGAGTCCATAGCAAATTCTGCAGTGCTTTTATCCTCATCAGAGATTTCCGATAGTAAATCATCATCTGAATTGTAATCCAAATCAGTTTGTTGTTCTGTTTCTGATTTTTGGTTTTGCTGAAGCTCTTTCTCAAAATCAGTTACCAATGTGGAATCTTGCTGTAGCTTTTGTTCTATTATGGACATTTGAATTTCTTGTTCATGCTTCATAGAAGGAGACTGATCGACGTCAATTTCTTCAAGACCATTTTTGCTAATGAATCGTTTTGCTGACTTAGTATATTTTTTCACGTGGTCCGGAACATAATCGTCTTTGTACATGGTCCCAACCATCCCCATGCCCAAGATGGTAATTCTGTGGATCCTTGCAATGGCTATTGCTTCTTCGGAACCTTCAGAATACCAGCTTTGCGGCATGGTAATACAACGGTGAAAAATTTTGTATTTCTTGAAATCTTTACGGCTTGCTACCCCTGTACGATACCAGCCTTGCAAAAGCCAGGGGGCGTCGAATTTGATAGAATTGTCTTCGACGTGAATTTTAGTTTGTTCCGGCATCATTACCAGCATTCCAATAAAAATAGACCCTGAAATGGACTCAACAAGCTTCGTTAAATCTACAGCCTCAACCTGGGTGTCAGGCTCATCATCTTCATTAGAACCTTGCTTGGTATATTCCATTAATTTTCCACCTACATAGCTAAGTCCCTTCCATGCAGTATCTAAACTCCAGCCTTCGATAGTCATATAAATACCTCTTTTAGCCTTTGGTCTATGAAAGCCTCACAAACCATCATGTTTTTCCTGTGTTTACCGATGGAATTGCAAAATTTTGGCTCAAAAATCGACAGAGCCAGACTTTTGTAATTCCTTCTACCATTTTGCCATAGGAGGCATGGAACAAAGTATTGCTTCAGGATTTCCACCTGACTGAAAGCCAAACTTTGTTCCTCTGTCGTACACTAAATTAAACTCAACATAGTGTGCACGCATCTTTTGTTGGAGATCTTTCTGTTCATCGGTATAGGGGGTATTCACCCTTCGTTTGTATAGCGGCATAATAGCGTCTAGGAAAGTATTTCCAACTCCCTGCCACATAGCAAGATCTGCATCAAAATCACCACTATTGTGATAATCAAAAAATATTCCCCCAACGCCACGTTCTTTGTTTCTATGGGGGATATAAAAATATTTTTTAGCCCATGCGGAAAAATTTGGATAGAGCTTTCTATCGAATTTATCCAGTGTTGTTTTTGCAGTTTCATGAAAATGCTGAGTATCATCGTCATAAGGGAGTCCCATGGGGGTGAGGTCATAACCTCCTCCAAACCAAAATCGGTCATTTGTTTCAATGTATCTTATGTTCATGTGAACGGTCGGAGCATGCGGGTTCATCATATGAGTGATAAGGCTGACTCCTGTGGCAAAAAACGGTTCTTCCTTGTCACTCATAGGAAGTTGATTGCCAGAGACACCTGACCAGTTGACAGCAGCTTTTTCGAAGACATCTCCTCGGATGACGCTCATTTCGCCACCACCGGACCCGTTGTGATAGTCCCAATCTTTGCGCTGGAAGCGATAATTCGGTTCTAGAGATTCAAAGGTTTGGACAATGTCGGCTCTTAGTGTTTTCAAGTATGCTATGATGATTTCTCTACGGTCTGTGATTAAACTGGTCATAGTCGTCCTTCAAAATATTTATTTAAGTATGATCAAATTAATATAAACTCTAGTTTTTAGTCCAGATAGGAAAAGAAAATCTTTCCTATGCATCAATTAATATTTTTATTCTATTCGTTTATATATACAACTCATGACGCAAACAATCTTGTTGCATGGATCAGACCGATTGTATAGACAGAATAGTAAGAGAGTATGTCAAATATTTGAGGGATCTGATGAAGAAATTTCTAAAATTTATCATAGGCTTAGTCCTTGTTCTTGTGATCCTTGCATTTGGTATTTTCTTTTATGTGGTTATATATGTCGACGATATCATCGCGAACACAGCCAAAACAGTTGTCCCTCAGATGACTAAGACAGATTTCGACATAGAAAAGGTTAAAATTGAACCGTTAGAGGGTAAAGTCGAAATCATTAACCTATACCTGGGTAACCCGGAAGGGTTCCCGGAAGGTCATGCATTGAAATTTGATAAAATTCAGGTGCATGTTGACTGGAAGTCGTTGCAAAGCGATAAAATTATCATCAACACATTTGTGATCAATGGATTGGACGCTTTTCTGTATAAAAAGGGTGAGAATAATAGTAACCTAAGGGTAATTCTTGAAAATATCGACAGTTACGTTGAAGAATTGAAAAAATCCCAAAATCTGGTTGATGTCGAGGAAGTTAAGGATT
>JAJFMC010000377.1 GCA_021772365.1 Chlamydiota bacterium | reverse complement strand
ATTTGAAAAAGCTCAAGATGTTTTAACGACGATTCGTCAAATCGAAAGAACTATCGAGAAGCAATATGTCGATACACCTTTAGGTATAGATGCTGACTGTTTGGCTATTTATCGCGAAGGGGATGAGATTACTCTATGTCAGCTTCTCTTTAGAGGTGGCAAAATGATGGGTACAAGAAACTTTCAATTTCAGAATGTCGTGCAAGAAGATGCTGCGATTTACTTGTCGTTCATCTTTCAACATTACCATGAAAGCGAAGACCTGCCTAATGAGATATTACTTCCCATCAAATGCACGGGTACTTTAGACGCTTCCGATATCCTTTCGGAAGGTAAATCGAGGAGGTTGAATATTTTTTCGCCTACAAGGGGAGATAAACTTTCTTTCGTAAAACTGGCGATCAAAAATGCCGAGGCTTCATTTAAGAATGAAAAAGATGAAACGTTGATACGTGAAAAAACGCTTATAGAACTTCAAGAAAAGCTACGATTGACTCGATACCCCCGGAGAATAGAGTGTTTTGATAACTCACATATCGCCGGCGATGAACCGGTTTCTTCAATGGTAGCATTCACTG
The DNA here is from genome assembly GCA_021772365.1 of Chlamydiota bacterium. Classification (GTDB taxonomy): domain Bacteria; phylum Chlamydiota; class Chlamydiia; order Chlamydiales; family Criblamydiaceae; genus JAJFMC01. The sequence goes on along the minus strand of JAJFMC010000377.1, from coordinate 2,047 downwards.
ATGGTGCCAAAGATTCAAAGAGGTACAGAAAGTATAAAATCAAAGCGCATCATGACAAAGCCGATGACTATGCGTCCATGGAAGAAGTGCTGACAAGAAGATACACACGTGCAAAGCTTGAAGATGATCTACCGGATTTAATCATTGTAGATGGTGGAAAAGGACACCTAAATATCGCAAGGAAAGTTCTTGCTGACCTAGATATTAGCATTGTTGATATTATTGGAGTTGCAAAGGATGAGGGGAGACACGACCGTGGCATTACAGCAGAACAGATTTATATCCCCAATGTGAAAGATTCGATTATCCTGAAACAACATTCTCGAGCACTGTTTTTGTTACAACAGATTCGTGACGAGGCTCACCGTACAGCTCTCACTTTTCACCGAAAACGCCGCTCGAAGAAGACCATTAAAAGCGAGTTGGATAAAATTCCTGGGATTGGTGTCAAAAAACGTAACACCCTTCTCAAACACTTTGGTAGTGTCAAGAAAATCAGGGAAGCTATGGTTGAGCAATTAGCTAGCGTACCTGGTATCAGTCAATCAAATGCTAAAGATATTTGTGACTATCTCAGTTAAAAGAAAAGTTTACATCACCAGTTATATAAACAGGTAATGACTAAATCATCATCAGAACAAGTAGTGGTAAAGGGTAACTCATCATTAATATTATCAATAGGTGAAAGGAGCAGGTCATCATCATCACAAAGGTCTATATCGAATGGATCTTGTGAGGTGCTGCTAGTCTCTTTTTGTTCATCGACTGTGTCATCGGTGGTATCTATAGCATCCCTGAGGTCCTCTCGTACAGAAGGTCGCTCAGCGATATATTTTTTGTATCCGGAATTTATAGCTGTCAGAAGCTGTTTCAGCTGTGGTTTTGAAAGCTCTAAACCGCTAACGGGGTCGAAACATTCCCTCCATAATGGATCAATAATATCACGTTTTTGTAGTGAGGAAAGGTCATGCTTACTCTCTATCAATTCACTCACAAAACTCAAAATATCATATGAAGAATAGGAGTCTCTTGTACTTAGTTTAGAAAATACTTGGCCGAGGGTTACAATAGGTGTGATTTCAGGATACAACTCCACAGGTGTTCTCGTTTCTATTTCTTTATGGTCATCATCATCCATCATCATACTTTTTAATACTTCTTTTTTAATGGCCAGGTTTAGAGCTTGGTCTCTTCTTTCCCTGATTTTAAGAATGCGAAATTCATGTTTGTTTAACCCTTTAGAAGAGCTCGTCTTTTGCCTTTTACTGCTTGACTCTTGTAAGGAAGGAAGAGAGGGAAGTCTCCGTTTTTTTAAATCGACTTCCTTTTGTTCAAAAAGTTTTTTTATGCGTGACTGTATATCGCTGGAATCACTTGGTAACACTTTTTGTAATTTTTTTAGTATTTGTGAAGCAGTTTCAGTTTCCCCATTCTCAATATTTACATCAAAACTTTTTAGTAACTTTTTTATTTCTTGAATCGATTTTTGCTCATCAAAATGTTCTTTGGGTGTAATGGAACCTTGCGTATTAAGTAGTGAGGCTACCAACCAATTGGATGTTAAAACTTTAAAGTTTTTATTACATGTGGGATTAGGACAATTTCGCTTTCCATCGGTTTTCGGAAGACTCATCCATGTTTTTCTACTTAAAGTAAGGTTGCATCCACAATTTGAAAAGCATGGATCTTTCAACGTCTTCCCGGAAATCACATCGATGAGGGCAGTTCTATTGATATCTAGGGTAAATGTTGGCTGAGGTGAAGCGTAACTTTTAGTGGTGATTGGCGCTGGTGAAGTAAGACTTCCGTCAAGGGTAAGAGTTGGTTGTGTTAGTTGCGTTAGTTCTGACTTTGATAGTAGATCGGTTGGTGTATTAGTTGATTGTTCAGAAATTGTCATGGTTTATTCTCTTTATTTTACACAGTATATTTATGATGGAGGTATTGTACTATTCTAATCCCTTTAAATTCAAGTGTCTAATCAAAAGAATCAGGGTGCCGGACATTAAAAGAGTTATTTGAGCTTTAGCTAACGTTCCATCACTGA
>JAJFMC010000376.1 GCA_021772365.1 Chlamydiota bacterium | reverse complement strand
ACTAACAACGCTGAAATTGTGCCGATTGGAATCGATTTACTTGGGTCTTTTAAATCTCCCGACAACGATACTATAGACTCAACTCCTGTCATTGCAGGAAAAAATATAGTAAAAACTGTCCAAAAACCCAGTTTAGTAGCGATAGGTGTAAATGTATCGGGGTGCATTGGCTTGAGATTACCACCGGTAAAAAGAGAAATAAATGAACAGATGATGATCACAAAAATTATGACTTGAACCTTTAAGGCTCCCTTTACTGAAGTATATGCAAGAAATGTGAGCACACACAGTGTTGCAAGCCCAATATTTGAGATTGACCAAGATGGAATCAAGTCATGCACCGATTCAGCAAATCCAACACAACAAAATGCAATCGAGAGAACCTGCTTTAAATAAAGCGGAATACCTACTGCAGAGCCTACCTCGATACCAAGAGACCGGGATATAATGTAGTACACCCCCCCCTTTCCTACTTGAATATTGGTTGATATAGATGCCATAGAAAGTGTAGAGATAAAAGTGATCACTGAAGCAGCTGTTATGATAAATATTGAAGTTGGTAAACCAACGTTACCAACTATCCAACCAAGCCTCAAAAAGATAATAACACCGAACAGCATCAGTAGACAGGGAACAAATACACCAATAAATGCACCAAATTTTTGATCAACCACTTCTTCAGAAGGTTGATATTTCTTAAATGTAAAAAGTTTTTTGTATTTTTCTGTAATACTTACCATATACTTTCTCTCGATAGGATAGAGGAGGGGGAACAGAATTAATATATAGCATGTTCTATTAAATTTCAAAGAAAGAGGGGAGTGTCAGGTACTAAGTATTAAAAGATGTTTTTTAGAACCTCTAATCTACAGATAGGATTTTCTGGCATCGTTGTTAATGATAGCGTAACTGTAGAGGTAAAATGTTGTAAAGAGTTAGCTCCTGAACATTCAGCTTACTAGTTCTATCTTAAAGTCCACTAACGAAAATTATGATTCTGCCTAAGTCATTCATGTACTATTTTTTGAAAGGATAACCCTTATGTGTTGGCATATTTCATCGATATGTTCTCTTTCTGTCACTAGTGGTGGGGTTATGATGATTGTCTTTCTGTTTGTAAATTTAAAAAAGACACCTTCATGCGTCAGCTCTTTTTGGATATCACGACGGTTGGCAATTTCTTCATTGATGTCAATCGCTGCGAATAGCCCAATCCCTCCTCTCACGTTTGTTACAGATTCGAGTTCTTCACCGAGAGAACAAATGGCCTTTGCAAAATATTCCTCAATTTCGAGAACTTTTTCGAGAAGGTTCTCATTTTCATAGATTTTTAGTTGCTCGTTTGCTGCCGCACATGCCAGTGGATTTGCTGATCCGGTATATCCATGGTCAATGATCATTTGTCCCACTGTTTCATTTTTACGTAGTGCTTCCATATGTTTGTCACGAATAATTGTGGCGCCCATCGAGCTATATCCATTGGTCAATGTTTTTGCCAATAGAACGATATCGGGTAGTGCAGTCCCAAGGCGTTCACATGCTAGAAAGGTACCAGCTCTTCCCATTCCACTGAGTACTTCATCGTAAATAAGGTGTACTCCATGGGTGTCGCAAATTACTCTAAGTCGTTCCAAGTATCCTTGTGGAGCAATAAATATCCCTCCTGCCCCCTGAATAGGCTCTATAACGACGGCAGCAAGCTTTCTTTCTTTCTTATCTAGGTCTTGAATAAGAGCAAGCAAGGCTTCTGCAGCCTCAGCTCCATTTTCTCCTTGTCCGAATGTGTTGATGACATAGGGAGCAAAAGAGGGGAGTTTATGACAGCCTGGGATAAGGGCTCCCTCATAACGCTGACGGCGCTCTCCAATGGATGTCCCTCCCAAATTTGAACCGTGGAAACATCCCCTCAGCGAAGCAAAATCTTTTCTGTTTTCACCATTTGCTCGATGGATTTCTATCGATAGTTTAATCGCGGTATCGACAGCTTCAGATCCTGAATTTGAGAAGAATAAAGCATTGAGGTCTCCTGGTAACATGGACTGTAAACGTGAGACCAACTCTGAGGCGGCATTGTGTTGCACACCCTGGTAGAAAGGTGCGAAATCTAATGTGTTCAGCTGATTAGATATGGCTTGTATCAACTCTTTCCTTTTGTGGCCTGTGCCATTGGTAAAGAGCGAACTGCTTCCGTCAAAGATTTTTTTTCCTTCGGTTGTTTGAAAGTAAAGACCATCTGCGGATTCAATTTCTATACCCATACCCATCATTCGCTCATAGTTGGTAAAGGGAGGTATCAGACCAGGGGCAGCAGGTTCGCCTGCATGACAGGGTAGGTGATTGTTTAAAAATGCAAGAAATAAAGTTCCCGTAAAAAGAAATAGTTGACTGAATGTTTGTTTTAACATCGTGAGAACCCCCTCTCTAATTTTGTAAAATTTATAAGTTCGAATTAATGAAATAGTTCGCGAATACTCTCTAATTTAGAAAGCTTTGTCAAGGTGTATTTAAGAATGTACATGATTTATCCACTTCACACAGGCATCGATTTGTTTTTTTTGAGTGGCAGACAGTATGCTTATATGCCCCACTCCATTTAATACATGATGGCTTTCACCTTGCCCTATTACTGGTAAGGAGAGGTGGTAGGGGGTTATCACATGGTCTTCTGTTGTTGCATAAAAATCATACTTACGACTCCCCACTGAAATTGGTTTTCTTAGGGCATCAACTAATCATCAACTAATCGCTTAGAAGTTTCACTTTTGTAGGCAAGTTCTTTCTTTATTGATTTGCTATATAGCCTGTTGATAAGCGGTACTTTTGCTATGAAATTCGTGCTTTTTGATCTTAAATGAGCACCAGATATAGTGGAGACGAAAATGTTTACCGGAGTGTTTCGTAACTGAACATCGATATATGTGGCTATGCGTGCACCATTAGATAACCCTAACAAGCAGATTGGTTTTCCGGGATTTTTTTGTAAATAATTTTTGGTAATTTCGACAACTGATTTAGCGGCTTCTTTAAGTCCGCAATCTCCTGCTTTCGGTATAGCAGGAGCACAAATATCAACCTGAAGCTTTTTACTTCTCAATGCGTGAATATATCCCTCCCAAATGGATGGATGATTATGTAATCCATGAAGTAGAAGGATTAATCCACGGCTATTTTGTTTCCACGATACTCGATCGTCCGTTAACAAATATTCGGGTTGCGAAACAAAAAGGATTTAATTTTTCGATACAAAATTGCAATGCCAGCAAGGCATTCTCTAACGATCGTGCAGATTATATGCCAAATTTTTTTTGCTGTAGACCGAGCGTCACTTAAGCATTCTTTGGGTAAAGTGTAGTGATATGTTTTAACTGCAGAAGGGTAAACGTTCGTTGATAAATTCACCTCTTTTATCGCGCAGCTACTCATTTGTTATTCCTTTCTTGAATGCTTTTTTTGTTTAGAGAGTGCTGATCAAGTAATTCTCATTTGTGAAAAAAGCAATTCTTGCTTTACTCCAAAGCCCTGCGGGCGACCTACTCGGTAACGGAGAATTTGTATTTTAAATTAATTATGTCAAGTTGAGCATTTTTAAGCAATTAAGGGCTTCTTGTGAATGATTCGTTTTATTGTTGGAAGGAGTATATGGAGCCAAGCTTAAGGATTTGGGTGAGTTCGTCGAGGGCTTGTTGCGATTCTATGAGTAGTTGTGGGTCGATGAGGTCTTTAGGTGTGAGTTTATCGCGATAGTGTTTGTCGATCCATGAGGCGAGTTTGATGTAGAGTTTTTCTGATAGCAGTATGTCTTCGTGAATGGCTCTAACCTCTTGTTGATTGAGGACGACACGTAACCTTAAGCACGCTGGCCCTCCGCCATTTTGCATGCTTTCTCTTAGGTTGAGGTAGTGAATTCTTTTAATCGGATTTGAGGGGTCTTTGGTAAGATTTTCTAGGTAGTCCCGTACCCTTGGATTTTTTTGGCAGTCGATAGGAGCGATGATGGCCATGAGGTTATCTTCTATAGAGATAAGCTGTGAGTTGAATAAATAGGTTTGAATCACCTCTTCAAGGGGAATATCGTCTTGATTAACGCGGATGAATATCATCGATGTGTCACAGAACTCTTTAACCTTTTCATCGATTTCTTGAATGATGGTATCCGTCCCTACAAAGGCTTTCTCATGATAAAGGAAGACGTTCTTGTTGCCGACAGAGATTACGTCATTATGGAAGATTCCTGCGTCGATCGCTAGGGGACTTTGCTGCGCAAAGATGACGCGGTCGCGAATAAGGTCGTGTTTCCTGACGATCGCCTCCGACGCTTCAAAGGACTGTCTAGCGGGGTACTTCATCGGTTCTAATGCCGATGCCTTGAATCGATACTTTCCATAAACAAATAGGTTAACACCGACATCCCCATATGCTTTACAAAATCTGGTGTGATTGGCAGCTCCTTCATCACAAAAATATTCGCCACCAGGTAGGGCTTTGTGGCAGTGAAAAAGTGTGGGAGTGTCGAAAATTTTTCGTAACACTTTTTCCGTTGTGATGTGCTCAAATGATCGATGGAATTCAGTAGATAAATTTGCAGGAGTAATATGTGCATGTTGGTCGATGCTATCGCTAGAAGGTGTAAACGTCGCAGCGTTCGCTGTCCACATCGACGAGGATGAGCAGCAGGCGTAAAAGATATTGGGAGTTTTCTTTTGTGCATATTCAAGAATATCGTGGTCGCTACCGGAAAAACCGAGCTCTTTGAGCATGGGTAGGTAGGGCCTTTCGTGGGGAGGGATAACTCCTTGTACTAACCCTATGTCTGTCATAAATTTCATTTTTTGAAGGCACTGCAGAGCGGCTTCCTTGGGATTTGATTGGATATTTTTATTCCTCATTGAAGCTATATTACCATAGGAAAGCCCGCTGTAGTTGTGTGTCATACCTGCTAGGCCATCGAAGTTGACTTCATAATGGTATTCACTCATGCAGTAGCTCCTCCATTCCTTCAAGTCCTACGGGTAGCTTTTGGGGGATTTGCAGCTCTTCTGTTTCCATGGATGCAACGGGGTAGCTGCAGTAGTCAGCCGCATAATAGGCGCTTGGGTGGAAATTACCACTTTTACCGATACCACCAAATGGTGCCGCGCTGCTGGCTCCTGTTGTCTGTGTGTTCCAGTTGACAATGCCTGCGCGGATACGGTGAAAGAATTCCTCGTAGTTATTTCTGCTATCACTTAAGAGGCCTGCTGCGAGGCCATATCCTGTATTGTTAGCTTCTTCGATAGCTTCATCAAAGCTGCTGACACGTATGACTTGGAGGAGGGGTCCAAAATATTCTTTATCTTCTCTATTTTGCACATCAGTTACATCGATGAGCCCGGGGGTGACGAACGCGGCACTCTCTTTCATTGCAGTGGCTTCTACGATAACTGTTGCACCGTTTGCACTAAGAGTCTCTTGTGCTTGGAAAATGGTGTGCGCAGAGGATTCTGAGATGAGAGGCCCCATAAATGGTTCAGGTGAGTCTCTGTAAGAGCCTACGGCGATTTTTGGTATCATGTTCTCGAGAAGTTGTATCAATGCATCACCTTCTGACCCTGCGGGGATAATCAATCGTCTGGCACATGTGCATCTTTGCCCTGAAGTGAAGTAACTGGATAATATCGTCGTATACGCCGCTGCTTGTAAGTTTTTACAGTTGTAAACGACAAGGGGGTTGTTACCTCCTAGTTCTAATGCCAGGATCCTTCCTGGCATCGTCGTAAACTTTTGTGAAAGTATTGATCCCGTCTCCCAACTTCCTGTAAAGAGTAGTCCATCAATATCTTTGTGTGTTGATAAAGGTATCGCTGTATCTTTCGTCCCTTGGATTAACTGAATCACACCTCGTGGAATGTTCGTTTGTTCCCAAAGTTTGATTGTCTCTTCAGCTACCAGTGGAGTGAGCTCGCTGGGCTTGAAGATAACTGTGTTACCAGCAAGTAGGGCGGGAATAATGTGTCCATTAGGTAGATGTCCAGGGAAATTATAGGGACCGAATACGGCAAGGCATCCGTGAGGTTTGTGGCGGGTGGCTGTCTGTGTGCCGTTAAGGTCTGCTTTTTTTGTCGGGCATCGTTCTTGGAAAGATCTTATGGAAATGTTGATTTTTCCTATCATCGCTCCGACTTCAGTCAGCGATTCCCATAAAGGTTTACCTACCTCTTTGGAGATGGTCTCAGCGAGGTTTTGTTTATTATCTTCAAGCAGTTTTTGAAATGCATGTAGGTAATCAATGCGCTCATCCATCGATAATTTACTCCATGGAGTTTGAGCCTCTCTTGCAGATGAAACTGCCTGGTTGACTTCCTGTTTGGTCCCTTCGTTCCCTTCCCATAGTATTTCATTGTTAGATGGGTTATTGGAGGTCATCAGCTCTCCTTGGCTATCTATCCATTGACCATTGATGTAATGTGTCGATCTAACCATTGTTGGCCCCTCTATTTAGTGAACTATACCTGATTGTGTCACCAACATCCACTTCCAGGGCTCGAGCTACTTTCCTAGAGATATGAGTTTTTCCGTCGACACTTGGGTTGATGTGTGCATATGTAGCACGGAAATCGGTCCTGTTGTTACAGACGACGACTTTTTCGTCTGTTTTGCTCTCCGATTTAATAGAAGAAACTTCAGCTACATCACTGTGTTTGATGAAGTTAACTTGATCGATAAATGCTGTTGCAGCAGGCCCTCCATCGAAAGGATCAATTTTATTTGAGAATGTAAAGCCTTCATTCATTAACATATTTAGGGCTGGGGCTGAGTTTTTGTGTGGCTGGCCAATAATACTACGCAGTTCATCGGAAAGTAATGACAGGTAAATCGGGTGTTTGGGTAATAGTGCAGGGATAAGCTCAGGATCTTCTAGTATTCGCTGCTGCAGCGTTTCGTATTCAACATCAAGAAAATGACGGCCGATTTCTTCCCAGAAGATGGACTTACCGTTTTTTTTGAAGACTCCACGGAGATTTGCGATAATAATATCATCGAATCTTTTACGGTTTGAAGCCATGAATAACAATCGTGAGAGGGAGAGGAGCTTTCCAAGGCCATCTCTTCTGTAGCGGGGGTGTAAAAATAGAGAACAGTTTTCAGAAGGTCCTTTGGTATAGGATTTAGCGATTAGGATTTTTTGAATGGGAAGCTTGACTGTACCGTTTAAATGGACTTCTTCTTCGATTGTATAGTGATATACCGGTTGCTCGACACCCGTTTTTGAGTAGATACCGCAAACGCCACCTAGGGATTTAGATTCGATGTTCTCTAGTACAAACAGATAGGTTTCATCGTTAGGTGCCCATAGGTCTGTTAAAAAAGCATTCACAGAATTTTCGATCTTACTATTTAAGATATCGATATCTTTTGGCAAGCTGGTAATACCGGCGTGCATCATGATCACTAAATCAATAAAATTTTGTGTGTCTGAAACTTTAACCGGTCTAATGACAAACATGTTGAATCTATTCTGTTTGGGTTACTAATGTTCTCTCTACAATGGATAATACTTCATCGATATCTTTTTCTGTAATTGCACCGATAGGCACTAAAAACCGTATCCTCATGGGGCTGTTTCCTGTGATAAAACAGATAACTCCAGCTTCAAAGAGTCTGTGACTAAGCTCTAAAACCTTTTTCGGGTCACCTTTGTAAGGGGTGAACGCGATCATCGCGCCAAGTCCCCATGGTCCACATATAAGATCGGGGTGGCGATTTTCGATGTCTAAAAGTCCCCTCACGAAGTATTCGTGGATCGTCTGAATTTTCCCATTGGGTCCAAAGTACTCTCCATTTATCAAGTTGCTGATAATCAGATGACCGGAATAAATCTGCGATGAACTTCCGGTAAACGTCTGGGAAAGAAGTCCGGGCTTAGGTTTGAGCTCTTTGCGGAAGAGTGTTGCACATACTTGAGATAGTTTTCCGATAGTAACGACATCGATATACTTTTCTAGTTGGAAGTATTGGTAGGCGAATAGCTCTGGCAAGCGTCCGAAGGTTTGGACTTCATCGACCAAAACTTTTACGTCATGTTTTTTTAGTTCTTCCATTAAAGCAACGAAAAAAGCGGTTTTCCCCGGGTAAAACCCTCCCTCTCCTTGGACAAGTTCAAAAATCATGGCTGCATGTTGATCAGGGTATCTTTGCAGGTGATTTTTTAGAGTATTCAATGCTTCCTTAGTACTTTCTTCAGGTTTGGTAGGATCGAAGAATGGGACGTAGTCGACATTCAAACATGTGGGGAGGCCTGTTCGATATTGAGACTTATCGGTAATATTGGCAATTGCTAGTGTCCTTCCCGCAAAGCAATGTTCGAATGCAAGAATACGGTTAGCAGGATATTTATTCTGGAAGATGATTTTTAGAGCGTTTTCATTAGCCATTACACCAGAAGATGTTAGGAAGCAATGGTCTAGTCCTGAAGCAGATGTTAATGTCTTTGTAAGATATAAACTCTCGGCGTTCTGCTGGAGATGCCCTTGCATGGTGGTGTCAGAGATTGCGGCATCAACGCTAGTACTGATGATTTCCGGATGGCTATGCCCCCAGTAGTGAACGCCGATACCACTGATTAAGTCATACTTAACACTTCCATCCATCAGTTCTACTAGCGCTCCGTTACCGATACCACTGCCTAGGTATGGATACCATAAGTTGCCACCGCGCATGGAACCAAAGTGTTGTAACAGTTCTTTATATGCCACTTCCCTCTCAGGATCTGGAGGTAGGACCTTGTCGATGCCTTTTCGGTGCTCGCTTACAGCTTCGTCGATGAGTTTTTTCGCCTGTGCAATTCGAGGATCACTCGTCAGTTTGTTGGCGATAAGTTCTTGTTTGGGTGTTGACTTGTCAAGTGTTTGTCCCATGGTCACTGCTCCTTAACCGTGGCATTCATCTGTTTGTATCTATTTATATCTATAGCATGAGAGGCAATTTTCATCAGAAATAATGCACATAATCGGGCTCTTTCCGTGAGACTGTCAAGATGTGTTGTTTCATCATAAGTGTGTATACCGGAGCCAATAACACCTAGAGTGTCAACTGTCGTTAAACCTTCTTGGGCAAATATGTTCCCATCACAAACGCCCCCACTGGGTCTCCAGCTCAAGCTTTGCGAAAGATCTTGTGAGCACTCTTTGAGGTCATCAAAAAGATGCTGATGGGCGATATCGAACTTTTTTGGTGGTCGGTAACTTGCTTTATGAAACTCTATTTCAACACCATCCTTCTTATTTTCTTCTTCGATGAGCTCTTCCACTCTATTCAATAGGAAGTCAGCGTCTTCCATTTTTTTCATCCTTGAATTACAACGACATAGTGCTAGATCGGGAACAATATTTGTAGGGCCGCCTCCAAATATGTGACCTAAGTTAATAGTTAGTCCTTCACGTGTACCGTTAAGTTCCTCGACCTTAACAAGTAATTTTATTAAGTGAGTAATCGCATTTCGTCCCTTGTCGAAATCTCTACCTGCATGCGCAGACACTCCCTTGGATACAATCGTAAAATTCGTTGACCCTTTTCGCTCACATACAATAAAGCCATCGGGGAATGAAGGTTCAAAAATTAACCCTAGATCTTTGCCTGCTGTGCTATTACGAATCAATGGCTCTGAACCAAGAGATCCAATTTCCTCATCGGGATTGATAATGACTTCCCAGCCAATTTGATCTTTTTGGTCGAATTGTTCAAAAGCTTCTAAGGCTTTAAGCATAACGATTAATCCGCCTTTCATATCGGTGGCACCAGGTCCTACAAGAGTGTTATCATCTATGCGATTTGCAGTTTGGAAGGGAGAATCTACATGGTACACTGTGTCCATGTGGCCGCATAGGAGAATTTGTATGGGGGATTCCGGGCGCTTGATAAGGCGTAAGGCATTTCCAAAGTGAAGTTTGCGTATCTCTCCGTTGTTATCAAGCTTTACACCGGGTTCAAGGGGAATGTTCTCTATTTGTTCTCCAAAAATTTGAAGTGCCTCAGTGATAGTAAGAAGCATCTTTTCAAGACCTTCCAGATTTTCTGTTCCGGAATTGATGTTCACCCATTTAATGAGCAATTCGACCATGGGCTCTTTTTGTTGTGACAGCCATTGAAGGGGAGCTTGATATTTATTCATGGGGGCCTTCCTTGATTATTTGTGTATACACACAATAAAGCTCAAGATTTGGGATTTTGCTTTCTCTGTATTATCGACCGGAAATTGTACAAAGTCGGCATAACCTGATCTTACCTTATTTGAAGAAAAGAGGTCATGATAATATTTTTTTTAAAAAGAAAAGAGTTGAACAGTAATTATTTTTGTATTACATGGTACAGAGCATAAGAAACTTTTGTTAGAGTCGGGTATTTTTGGATCATGAAGAATCATATACATGAAGAAATAAGAGAGAAAATCAGCGATAATACAGCGTGTTACGTGTTAATTACTTGCGAAGAGCCGAGCAATTCAGGGGAAATGAACGTTGAACTTAGCTATGACGGTGATCCTGTACTTGCTGAATTTCTCATCCAAGGGGCTCAGAATTACTTTGATGAGCCTGAAGCAGTAGAGCAAGAGTCTTCTTGCTGCTAATTTTATTATCAGGGTATAGGTGTTAAAAGATCTCTTTTAATGTCCTTTACCCTGCTTTTAAAATTCCCTCTATTGTAATTCATATGTATTTCAAGTACTTTCCAAGAGAAGAGGCTTGGAGATTTTGGGATGCTTTATCTACTATTTCTTGTGAAAGAAACACAGTTTGTTCTAGATACCAGTTATGTTGTAGAGATCATACACCGAATCAATCCTGTGGATTCTGTATCTACGAACCAGCATTTTGATGGACTCATCAATTATCGGGGAAGTCTGATTCCCCTTTTAGATTTTTGTCACCTGTACTCCGGAGAAAGAGCCGCCCCGCAGATCCATTCAAGAATCATGATACTCGAATCTTTAGATGATCGAAAAATTGGTGTTCTAGCTGAAGGGGTGATGAAAACTGTTGAGGTTAATAGAAATGACTTTTTAGAAAATTCTACAGAAAGTAAACGGAATCCGTATATTTCAGGGATGTGGAATACTCCGATTGGAGTGGTTAAAAATGTAGACGTTCCTCTCATCTTTCATTTTTGCTATGAGGGGGTTCCTTATGGTTGATGAATACTCGACGAAAAATCGTAATGAATGGGTAATCAATGAACTACTCAAAAGAGATAGCCCGCCTGGATATGTAGAAGAATGGACCGAGCTGATTAAACAGGGGAAAGATGAAACTCTAGACGAAACGTTGCAGTCGGTACTTATATTTCGTTCAAAGAATGAGTGGCTGGCATTATCCGTGAAGGTGATTAAAGATATCATGTCTATGAGGACTGTACATACCATTCCTCATAGGATGAATGATATATTGAAGGGTACAGTGAATGTGGGAGGGCAGCTGAAACTCTATATCTCTCTCACAAACGTTTTAGAAATTACGAAAGATAGTGACCAATGTAATGATACTCTGGAATCAGGATTTATGTGTTTGATTAGTTTAGATAAAGATGATTGGGTCATTAGAGTAGATGAAATTTTTGGTATTAGAAGGGTTGTATTATCTTCTTTAGTGAATGTCCCTGTTACGGTATCAAAATCAACAGCGAACTTTTTTAAAGGCATATTTCATTTAGATGGAAAAGATATTGGGTATATTGAAGAAGAGCTTCTTTTTTATAGTTTGAAAAGGAGGGCATGTGACTGATCAACAGATGAGTGGAGACTATTCTATTTTAGAGTTGTTCCATAATGAATTACAATCACAGGTGAAAGAGTACAATGTTGAAATGGATAGTTATTTCTCCATTGGACATTCTGATTCAGTCTTGAATCTTTCTCGTGTTGCGCACTCCATTAAGGGGGCTGCAAAACTTGTCAATCAATATTTGATCAGTAATTTATCGGACGCTTTGGAAAGCTATTTTAAAGCTGTTTCTGCTCGACAAGTTACCCTTGATGAACATCAAAAAAATGTGCTTAAAAAAACTGTAACACTTTTTGAACAAATGGCCGGTTCTCCATTTGAACAATTTAAAGAGACGATTGAAACTTTTTCTAGCAGTTTAGAGAATGTTACTGAGCAAATTCAAAAGATCATAGAGAATGCTTCGGATACAAAAAATCAAAATTCTACTGACGGTGATAAGGAACAAACATGTTCAGAAAAGAAAACCAATACAGTTGATAAGAAAGAGTTGTTAAATCAGCTTGAGCAATATGCCGGTATCATCGACAGAGGGATGAATCAAATCAAAGCAAATTTTGATGATGAACTTGTCCTTGATGATATGCGTGTCGCAGCGGGAAAAGTACAAGATATTGGTGGTAAATTCCCTTTAGAGATTGTCGCCTTAATCGGCAGTGCTTTATATCGTTGCTTCGAAGCTGCGTTTAAGAAACAGCTCATCTGGACACGTGGGCATATGGATCTTCTTGTTGAATCAGTAGACTTTCTTAAGCGGTTAAGTGTGTGTGATCTGAAGTCTGTCGATTCATGGTTGGGTAAACATGGGAATAATGCTGATGCTATTGCTAGTGTTCTTCTTGCAATCTCTAGAGAAGCATCGTTGATTCCAATAAAAAAAACCGCAAAAAGTAATTCAGAAGGACGTAGTGAAAGAGTAGAAAATAGTGGTTCAACCGTTAAAATAGAAAAAAGCGATAATAAAAATTCAGATATTGTTTTAGATAAAAATATGTTTGATCTTTTCTATGCGGAACTCGAACAAAGAGTTCGTGAGATGAATGAGGGACTTCTGAGTTTAGAAAAACAACCTGATGATCACAAAATCCTTGAGGGATTGATGCGTGCCGCACACTCGGTGAAAGGGGCTGCAAGAATTGTTGAACTTCCACAAATTTCAAGACTTGCTCATGCGTTAGAGGATTTCTTCACAGAAATACCAAAAAATCAGTCACTTGTTTCGGGAAATCATATCGACAGTCTATTAAGAGGCGTAGATCTTTTAGAACGGTTAACACAGGTGCCTTTTGAAAATGTAGATGTGTGGTTGAAAAACCATGCAGTGGAAATTGACGAGTTCGTGAAGATGGCTTCTGAACTTCCGGAAAAGGTCACGAGTCAACAGGGAGTTGTATTTCAAGAACAAACCGTCAATGAAAAAACGGAAACTGAAGAGATAGAACATGTTGAGCCGCCTAAAAAAAGCAGTCAGGAACATCTTCATAAACACCAAAAAGTACAAAAATCACAAGGAAATGATAAAAATGCGATAGCATCCAATCCATTTCTTAGAGTTTCTGCAAATATCTTAAATAAATTGATGGGATTAGCCGGAGAATCACTTGTCGAAGCAAGATGGCTCTCCCCATATCTTGAATCATTAGCTTCATTGAAAAGGTCTCAGGGTAAACTTGGGCATGAAGTCGACAAACTCGGTGAATACTTAAGGTTAAATTTTCATGACGAGAGGGCACAGTCGATTGTTCAATCTCTTAAACAAAATTTGTCGGAATGTAATATTCGACTGAACGAAAGGGTTGGCGATTTAGAGCTGTATATGCAAAGGCAAACTAGTTTGTCGGATAGATTATACTCGGAAGTTATTAGTAGTCGTATGCGCCCATTTGCTGATGGAATCGAGTTTTTTCCTAGGCTTGTAAGAGATGTCTCTAAACAACTAAACAAAAAAGTTAAACTAGTTGTAGAAGGAAAGAACACTCCTGTTGATAGAGAGATTTTAGAGAAACTAGAATCACCTCTTAATCACCTTATCAGAAATGCTATTGATCATGGCATAGAAATGCCTGAAGAACGCGTACAGAAGGGTAAAACGGAAGCTGGAACGATTAAGCTAGAGGTTTCACATCGAGCTGGCATGCTTTATATCGTCGTTAGCGATGACGGAAGAGGTGTCGATTTAAAGAACCTTACAACAAAAATAATTGAAAAAGGGTTTGTTACACATACAATGGCTGAAAAATTAAGCGATGCAGAGCTCTTGGAATTCATGTTTCTTCCTGGTTTTTCTACTAGTCAAGAGCTCACAGAACTTTCTGGGCGTGGGATCGGTTTAAACGTTGTTCAAAATATGGTTCATGAAGTGGGTGGAACGATCAAGGCAATTACTGAAAATGGATTATCCTTTCATTTACAGCTTCCGTTAACTCTCTCGGTCATCCGTGCTCTTCTAGTTGAAATTTCTGATGAACCTTATGCAATTCCACTTGCTCGGTTGAAGAGAATTATGTTTTTACCGAAAGAAAGAATACAGGTTATCGAACATCGTCAGTATTTTCATGAAGATGATAAAAATATTGGTATAATAGCAGCACAGCAGTTTTTGAAGTTACAAGTGCCACAGCATTATCATAATGAGTTATGTGTCATCATTATCAGCGATGGCATCAATGACTATGGAGTAATTGTCGATAGGTTTTTAGGTGAAAAAGAATTAGTGGTTCATGAGCTTGACCCGCAACTAGGAAGAGTACCAGATATATCAGGTGGGGCTTTTATGGAGGATGGATCACCTATTCTTATCATCGATGTAGAAGATATGATCAGATCTATCGATAAACAGCTTTCTAAAGGTGCCCTAGAAAATATAGAGTTTGACGACGAAGATCAGAATATGGACAAAAAGAAAAAACGTATTCTTGTTGTTGATGATTCTATCACTGTAAGAGAGGTTGAATCTCGCTTACTTCAAAATCAGGGGTATTTTGTTGACACTGCTATTAATGGTGTGGATGGATGGAATGCGGTGAGAGTGGGTAATTATGATTTAGTCATCACAGATATTGATATGCCAAGAATGAACGGTATTGAATTTGTTCAATCCATACGTGCAGATAAAAAACTGCAAGATCTTCCCGTAGTGATTGTCTCTTATAAAGAAAGAGAAAGTGACAGAAATGCGGGGTTAGAGGCCGGTGCTAATTACTACTTAACAAAAAGTAGCTTTCATGATGAGACATTGTTATGTGCCGTTCGCGAGCTGATAAAGGGGAATGAATAATGAAAATCGGTATCGTTAATGATGTAGGTATGGCTGTTAATGTACTTGACCGGTTGATTTATGAAAAGACTGATCACGAGGTCATTTGGAATGCGTATGATGGAAAGGAAGCTGTAGAAAAGTGTATGAATGCTCTTCCTGATATTATCCTCATGGACCTGATCATGCCTGTTATGGACGGGGTAGAAGCAACAAAACTAATCATGAAGACATGCCCTTGTGCAATTCTCATCGTCACTTCTAGCGTTCAGAAAAACATAGAAAAAGTTTTTGAAGCAATGGGGCACGGAGCCCTTGATGTGGTTAAAACACCTTCTCTTGGGATTGACAACAAAGAGGATACCACCGATGAATTGATCAATAAAATCAACACAATTGGTAAGCTTATAGGTTTCCAAAAACAAATGCGCATTGGGCATCACCCTTTTTCTGAAGGTTTAGGAGCTGCTAAGTACTTGATATCACAAGAACTTCCACCTATTGTTGCTATTGGCGCTTCAACAGGAGGGCCTAAAGCTGTTGCAACCATCCTATCAAAATTTTCTTCAGATGTACCTTTTGCCACTGTCGTCATTCAACATATCGACCAAGATTTTTCACATAGTTTTGCTAATTGGCTAAGCAAAAAAACACCCTTGCCCGTAAATGTAGCATCACCAACAGAGAAAATCTTAGCGGGACATGTCTACATATCAGGAGTTAATCAACATTTAGTCATTGATGAAGAGGGTAGACTTTCTTACTCTAAAATTCCTAGAGATCTTCCCTACAAACCTTCCATTGATATTTTTTTCAACTCTTTGCGTTCGTTAAACTCTTCAAAATTTGTTGCTGTGTTATTGACGGGTATGGGGAGCGATGGCGCGTATGGACTAAAATTACTGCGTGAAGAGGGATGGCATACAATTGCTCAAGAAAAGAAATCTTGCGTTGTCTTCGGTATGCCTAAAGTGGCCATTGATACAGGTGCTGCTATTGATGTGTTATCTCTAGAAGAAATTTCAACAATGATCATAGAAAAATCAAAAAAAATCCTGAGTACCGGGAAAACTGGAGCAATTGAAAATGAGTGATGAAGTGGCCCAAGGTGATTTACCTTCTGATTCCAATACGACACTTAATGAAATACAACACTCAACAGTTTTGCTCGTTGATGATCAGATGATCATCGCAGAAGCGGTACGTAGGATGCTTGCTGATCAGGAAGATATCACTTTTCATTTTTGCAATGACCCTACGAATGCTATTCAGGTAGCTGCAGAGGTCAAACCCACTGTCATCCTACAAGATCTCGTTATGCCTGATATTGATGGATTGACTTTGGTAAAATATTTCAGAGCAAATCCTGCAACCAAAGATATTCCTCTCATTGTCCTCTCAGTGAAAGAAGACCCTAAAATCAAAGCAGAGGCCTTTGCACATGGAGCCAATGACTACGCAGTGAAGCTGCCTGATAAACGTGAGCTATTAGCACGTATACGCTATCACTCTTCTGCATATATCCACCTGCTGGAAAGAAATGAAGCTTACGAGAAGCTTGAGGAGAGTCAACGCACTTTAAATAAAGAGCTCGCCGAAGCTGCTGAATATGTCAGAACCCTTCTACCATTCCCACTTGATGATGAGGTTGATGCTTCATGGCGGTTTATTCCCTCTACTTCACTGGGAGGGGATGCGTTTGGATATCACTGGATGGATGATCGTCATTTTGTCCTCTACCTACTAGATGTTTGTGGCCATGGAGTAGGGGCTGCTATGCTATCGATCTCCGTGATGAATGTACTGCGGTCGCAAACACTACCTAACACTGACTTTCTTGATCCCGCTGCCGTTCTTTCTGCATTGAATGCATCTTTCCCTATGGAAAAACATAATAACATGTTTTTTACCATGTGGTACGGCGTATATGACAAAACTACGAAGATGCTCACCTATTCGAGTGGAGGTCATCCGCCCGCTGTTTTAATCACCGGACCGAACCATGAACATGTGCATTGTGAAGAGTTGACGACTCCGGGGTTGGTTATTGGTGGTATGCCAGATGCAGAATTCTTAAGTGCTACTTGTGATGTAGGTAACTTTAACAAGTTATTCATCTTTAGTGATGGTGTCTACGAAGTCTTCAAGCCCGATGGCGGGATTTTGACGATCAGAGAATTTGTTGACTACCTCTACGAATTTGCCAGTAAAACAGAAGTTCCTGGAGATGACCTTGACTATATTATCAAATTCATCCGTTCTTTACAGGGAAAAGAGGGATTCGATGATGACTTTTCTATCGTTCAATTTTCATTTTTGAATGAGTAGCTCAATTGGCCATCTTTGCTATTGAATTAAAATAATTAAGGTTCTTCAAAAAAAACCACCAAAACCGAATAGGTCGCGCGGGAGTGTAGATGATTATTACCCGACTCTCTTTTAGTATACCCGAACAAGTTGAATAATTGGGTATAATCTCTTATGCACCTAAATGCATTAATTCTTCATCGGAACCTGAAACATTCTGGGGTTTACCTCGTCCTAGTTTGAAAATTTTTTCTTTAACGTCTGTTAGCGAGGCATTCGTTTCCTCGAGCATTCTCCGATCACAATCATGTTGGCAGCAGCAACCACTACAGCATTCAGGAGCCACTAAATTAATAGGCGCTTTCGCGACAGACAGAAACGTTGCAGAAAGGTCCAAAAATGCATCAAAAGCTATCGTCATACATAGTTGACAGCTGTTCCAGCCATACCAGCAGCATGCATTATTTTCACGACAGCAATCTTTGGTCAAACAGATACACCCAAAAGAGCTCATACATGCAGCAGCCGGACAAAAAAAAACCATCAAAGTACATCGAAATAGTGTTGTAAGAATAGATCTTGGCAAAAAAACGGCATTTCCACCTAAGTATTTAACCCTCGCCTCGCAGCCGAGCTTACAACATAGGCAATACTGGCTTTCATTGAATGCTGTTTTTTCTTCATCCCACAACGTAGCCATTGCTGCAGGGCCACAACTATCATCCATGGATTTGTAAGGCTGACATGGAGGGTCACAAAGGTATACTTTAGTAGGAAAATTTAGTCGTTCATTGTCATAGTCAATATTGCTCCAAAGTGTCACGGTAATCCCTCCATAAAAAAAGGTACTTGTTTTAAGGAAATTGTCAAATGATTTGAATCATGCTGAAAATTGCTTCAAATAATTTTGCAATTCTTTGTTTGTGTATAATTTAGATATGGAATATAATCTACTCCTATTTTCATCATTAGAACGGAGTCTACATGCCTATAACTGTCATTCCTACACGAGTTAATATCGACACAACTCATATTGGCCCATCGTATAACGAAAATTTTGCAAAGAAGAAGGCTAGGGAAAAGTATAGTCATCGAATGAATGAGACAATATCTACAGTAGACCGAATCAACACAGCAAACACCATCAATACGCAAACGGCGGCAGAGACTGTAGAAATTAAAGACGAAAGGCTGTTTATCGCTACTTATGAAGATATGATCATCGACCATATCGAACGACGAGTGGCCGTGCTTTTTCAACAGGTGGTTATTAGTTACAAAACATTTCTGCATTTCGAAATCGGAAAAACGCAGCATCAAGCTGAGTCGGCAAAGACTCTCAACCTAAAAGATCACTCAGGTAAAACTAGTGTTCTATGCAAACGAAATGCTGCACACAGCAGTACTCTTCCCTGTGTTATTGCATATGAAAATCAAGCATGGGTATCTCATGTCAATAACGGTGCAGCTAAACCTGAGGGTTTTGTTTATGTTCAAGGTGGGGATGTGTATAGAAATGCTAACTCTACCTTAAATATGCCCCGAGCTGTTAATGAAGCGGATATTGAAATTGATGGAGAGCAAGGTAGAGGGTTAGCTAGAGATTTCGCTATCGACCTTTTAAACGATTCAGCAAAGGGAAACATAGAACCAGACATTGCAATTCGAAATTTTCTCGATTCCGTCATTGACATTACACGGAAAAAAATTCAAAAGACAAAGCGTGGCGAGGGTGTAAAAAAGGCTTTAGAAATATTTGAAACAGCCTTTTCTGATATCAAATTAAGAATAGAGAGTGATTCGGAAACGCTAGGTCAACTCCTTGGCGTGCAAGTAAATGAAGAGCACCAAAACACACCAATCCAATCAAAAATCTATCAACTCCGTTACAAAGCAATTAGAGATAATCAATTTGTACAAACGGCTATGAACACAAAAATCAATAGTGTCAGAGATCGAGTGCTGCAGGTCGTTGGACCAAAACGTAAGCCCTCTTATTTCGATGATGCTTTTCGCCAAGTTCTTTCTGAACAAATGCGGTTAGATGCAGACAAAAAGAGAATATATAAGCTGTTTAATAGTCCTCAAGATCACTATCTACGAGCTACAAAAACGAGAAAGGCACGATTCGATAGTACAAAGAGAAAAATTCTAGAAAAACAACTCAATCCAATTCAAGTTCTAGCGAAAGAATTAGGTGGCGATCTAAGGAATTTAAAACGAGAAGAAGTTTTACGGAGGGGACTTGTCACAAGAGAGTTGCGGAATTCCATGGGCTTGAACCAATCGGAACTCGCCAAAAAAATCAAAGCTATCTATCCAACGACAGCTGCTAGCCAGCCGACTATTTCTAGAATAGAAAACAATATTAAGCTTGTGAATAGAGTGTATGCAGAGCAGCTTTCTGACGTTTTTGAGGTCGATACCGCACTTTTAATCCCCTCATTTTTTTATGAGTAAGGCTTTGAATAAGCAAAAAATCTAAGTTTTGTAACTCCTTTAATATTTTTGCATTTTAGGAATAACACCTCGGATATCACCTTTTGGATCATTAATGTCACCTTTATATCAAGGTATGAGATATACATGTGGATGCATGACGCTTTGTTCGGCAACAAAACCGCAGTTAGCTCCAATCTTATATTCCTCAGGATGATACTCTTCATCTAATCGTTTTTTCATATCATGATGTCAGTTCTAAGTTCTTCACTAACTGGCAAATAGGGGGTAATTAGAACGTGTACATGAGAAACGGGGAATTGGTCAAATATGGCATTGCAGTGTTCGAACCGTTCAATGACTTGGAGTTTTCTTTCTTGTTTCGTAAACTGACAGAATAAACGATCAGGTTCATGTAGCACATCAATTATTTCAGGGCTTTACGCCATTTTTTAGAGGCAAATACCTATTATAAAGTGAAGAAGGCCTTACCCCCTTAAAAATAACTCTTGAAGCTCGTTAAGTTTACTTAATTACTCTGCAGTTTTTTCTCTCTAGATATTCTACAGCTTTATCTGTAATGAGTTTGCATCCACTCAAATAAACGCTTGTAAGGTGAGTACATTTACTTAAAAAATCAGCAGCTTTACCTGTAAGAAGTTTGCAATACATAAAATCAACACTTGTAAGGAGACTACATTTACTTAAAAACTCAGCAGCTTTATCTGTAAGGTATATTGATTTTACATGTATTCTTTTAATTTCTGGGTTATTTGTTGTTAATTTTTGAATAATTTCATCGGTGACAGAATACCCGTACATTTTGAGGTCTATATTTTTCAATTTATGTTTAATGCAAAAATCTATTGTCTCATCGACGCTGTATCCTAAAATTTTAAAATATTTCGACAACTTGTTTGGATTGACCTTTTCACACTCTTCAACGATTTCACTATTTGAGAGTGGGATATTTTCAGCATTTTTTATGAGTAATTCAAAATTTTTTTTTACCCAACTACCAATCATTTTTTTCATGTCATCTTGCGTATAATAACATGATATATTAGGAATTGTTTTTTCGATAATTTCTCTGTCGACATTGAAATTATTTTGAGAGATTTGCTCGTTAACATATTTCTTGAACTTTGTTTCCGTAATTAATACCGAATATT
>JAJFMC010000375.1 GCA_021772365.1 Chlamydiota bacterium | reverse complement strand
TTGAAATAATTTCTAGAAATGGTGCTTTAGTAGAGCTAGGTTGCGGCAATGGACGAGACTCACTTTTTTTTGCTAAAAATGGTATTCATGTATATGCCGTCGACCTTTCTGAAAGTGCAATAGAAGAACTTAATCAAAACAATAAATTTGCTAATGCCAAGTTTATACATTCAGACTTTGCAAAAGCTAACAATTTTATTACTGATGTATCGGTAGATACATTTTATTCACGGTTTACAGTTCACTCGGTATCAAAAGAAACAGCGTCAAATACCTATAAGTGGGTTTATGAAAAACTTAATATAAGCGGGTTATTTTTAATAGAAGTACGGTCAATCAAGGATACTTTGAACGGAAAAGGTGTTGCTGTTGGAACAAATGAATATTTTACCGATCACTATAGGCGTTTTATTGAAAAAAATGAATTAGTAACTGAGTTAGAGGATATTGGTTTTTATATCGATAAAGTTGTTGAGTCAAAGGGACTTGCTGTGCATGGATATCAAGATCCAGTGGTTATCAGAATTTTTGCTAGAAAGTAAATAAGATTATTTTTTTTCTTTTTTTAGTATTATTTGCTTGACAATTCACAACCTTAATTTGTTTTAATATTTCACCTATTATACAGGTAACTATTTAGGGTGTTCTGGAAATTAAATTAGAATGTCTTTTCAAGTATGTGTTTCAACATAATATTGTAAATTTTTTTGCGTTGAGTATTAGGTTTCAATCAAGGGAATCAATCAAAAATAAATTATATTAAAGAAATAGTTTGATTGTATTTTAAGTTTGTGACAGGTTTTGAAATATCAAGCCTAGGTAACAACATAGGGAGTTTTCAACTAATGAGTCAATTGTTTACGAGTCTAACTTTTATATTATTTTCATTCAATAGTATCTTTTCTGGAGAGATTAGTAAATCCCCACTCTCTGATTTTTGCTATATGAAAGAACAAAATACTACAGATTTGTGTACTCCATATAAAGAGGTTGGTAAGCTGAGTGACGTTCTTTTGGTAACTGTAGCAGATGATAGATATGGACGGAAGCAAGGTAAATATGGCGAAACTCAAGATAAAATTCTAAAAATATTCTTGAATAATCTTGATTTTGGAATCAAAAAATTTGCAATGTGGAAGTGGAAGCATATTACACAAACTGATTTTTACAAGGAAAATAAAGCATTTTTAGACAACCCTAACCCATCAAAAAATGGTCGTGTATATAAATCGTTTGTAATACTGGATGGGTTAAAACAGTTACAGGATGGCGAATTCCTTATATATAACGACTGCTCCCCTGAATTATGGAAGAATTTTGATGAAAATTACAAGGTCGATAAGACTAAATACAATATAAATGTTCTCAAAAAATTATGTATATCTAATAACGGAATATTAACAATTCATGTTAAATGGGATAATGGTAAGCATGTGAGGAGAGGAGAACCAGGATCACACACACATGCGAACTTCACCCTTGAGAGGTGTATGAAAAAAATGGGTCTCTCAGAATATAGAGATAGCTTGTAACATGCTTCAGGTATGTGGGTAATATGTAAATCAGCTGAAACCCAGGCTTTGATTGAAGAATGGGTATATTGGAATCTTATTGATGAATGTGGCACTGTTGGGTTTGCGTCTTTACCAAATGACTGGTCATTTTGGGTTGAAGAAGCAAATTCTAAATTCGGCCACAGATACGATCAATCAATTTCAGGACTATTGTTAAATCGTAGAGGAAACTGGTTAGTTGAGTGGCCAGACAACCTTTGTGGGATGAGTCACTATGTATTTCTGCAGTATTCTCGTTTAGGTGAAAAATACACTTTCATAAATAGTAATATTACTAACTCAAATTTTAAATAAGTTTGTTTTTTGGTTTGGTGAGGTATATTGTTAAAAGACCTTTGTAGCCGCTTCGCGGCTCTAGCAAAGGTCTTTTGGCCATACCATGTGGATTTCTGACTTTTGATCAACTCTAGTACCCTAAAGCTTCAGATATCATTGGTGGGTCCGCTTTGCTATAGAAGCAAGAAACAGCATCCTGGATAAACCCCAAAATATTCATACCATTCTTCTTAAAAGTTTGGGCAATCGTAGTGACTCGTTCGACAAACTTTTTACCCCTCTCACTTCTGGTTCCGTAGCTTTTTTTTCTCCAAATGACTAGTTTGCGCATATCACGCTCAGCTAGGTTGTTTGTCGGCTCCACTCCAGGAACATTCATGAACATCCACATTTTATTGAAATTTTTCAGCAGAGTTTCGCAAAATCTGTAAAATTTATCATTTCCATTAGCCATTCCATCTTCTAGATGAAGCAAAACCTTACTCTTGCAATGACCAAGGCGTTTGTTTCTTTGACCAAGAGTAATACCAATCCGCGGAAATAAAACTACAAAACAGCCCAATCTCTCGAACATAGATTTCGAATTGCGCCCTCTACTTCAGTAAAATTATTCCAGGCTACACAACACCTGTCAATAATCTCTTCTTCATCCTTAAAAACACGATTAGATAACTCCCTATCTTTTAATTGCTCCCAAACCTGTTCCGTTGGGTTAAGTTCAGGTGAGGCTGCTGGAAGCGGCATTAGAGTTATGTTATCAAAGCGATTTATCTTGCTAGTTGTATGCCAACCAGCCTGATCCATAACTAAAACTGCATGTCTG
>JAJFMC010000374.1 GCA_021772365.1 Chlamydiota bacterium | reverse complement strand
GACAAAGGTACGAAGCGTACCTCCTCTCTAGAGCGATCATGACCCGTAAACGCAGGACTATCCTTGAACGGGTCGACAGAAATACACAAGCCGTCGGATACTACGAGTCGCATAAGAAAGCTTTGCAGCAGTTGCATCAGGCAATCTTCAAAACAATCACGATACAACCAATAAACCCCTGAAGGAATTGCATATCACCGAATAGCTCGCGCTGGGATGGAAAGTTAGCTAGAAATCAAATATTTTTTTTAACACTTGACACCCTGACGGTTACTCATTCGAACTAGCAGTAAACTGTCTTTTGACCTATAATCGATCTTTATTTGGTTATACCGATCGTGATTCAAAATTTGGGATTTTAAATCACGATCGGTATAGTATTTAGGAGACCATTATTATGAAAGAGTCAGATATATACCCCCTGAAAAATACTACGGAAAAGAGTAGCAAGCTCTCACTTTTACTAGATGTCGCCAAACAAAATGAAGAACATATCCTCTCGTCACGTGCAGCATTCTCCAAAGATCACACTCGCTACTACGGCCAAGAAGAGGATCATCGCCTCCCCTACAAGCGAGATGTAGACAGAATCGTTCACTCCAAAGCATACGCTCGCTATACAGACAAAACACAGGTCGTCTACCTCGTCGACAATGACCATATCACCCACAGAGGCCTCCACGTTCAACTCGTCAGTAATTTTGCAAGGGGGATCGCTGAACTTCTAAGCCTCAATCTAGACCTCGTAGAAGCAATCTCATTGGGTCACGATGTTGGCCATACCCCGTTCGGCCATGAAGGAGAACGCTACCTATCGACGCAATCGAAAAAACACGGTGGTACGGCATTCGCTCACCCCCTGCAGTCCTGTCGCCTGTTCATGGAAATAGAGCCTTTAAATCTTGGATTCGCAGTATACGACGGTTTCCTCTGCCATGACGGTGGAATGAAAGACCGTCACCTAACCCCTAATCGCAATAAAACATGGGAAGATCACTTTACTGAACAGCAGCTGAAACGTGATGAGCCAGACGCAAACATCCAACCTGCAACTCTTGAAGGCTGTCTAGTAAAAACGTGTGACACGATGAGCTATGTCGGTAAAGATATCGAAGACGCAATCTCTCTTGGAATCCTCAAGAGAGAAGATGTTCCCAAAACCATATTAGGAACAAATAATCGGGAAATTCTGAAAACACTAGCCACTGATATCATAACTAACAGTTACGAAAAAGATTACATCGAAATCTCCGAAGAGGTATACGAAGCTTTAAAGGCTTTGCGCCAATTCAATTTCAGAAATATCTATACCCACCCAAAACTGAAGGTGGAATCTTCAAAAGTAAAACACAGTTACCGCATCCTTTTCGAAATAATTCTTGAAGACTACCGAAAGAACAAAGAGAGCAGCCATATATGGAACGCTTTCCTATTTAACAAATCCGACAAGTACTGTGAAAGCATCGATGAGGTACAGCAAGTCGTCGACTACATCGCAGGTATGACAGATCGTTACTTCGTAAGAACCCTGAATAAACTGATCGTACCCACAACCATCCCAATATAACCATGACAAGCTTACTGATAGATACATGCACAGAACACGGAGTCATCGCCTTTTTTTCTGGAGACACCATCCTGTATGAAGGGAATATCCCCAAAGGTCTACATAATTCAAAGTACATGATGATGGAAATTGATAAAGGATTAAAGGAGCTGTCCCTTAAAGTCAAAGACCTTCAGTTTATCTCCGTTGCTACTGGCCCTGGATCCTACACCGGAATGCGTGTCGGTGTCATTGCAGCAAAAACACTTGCTTATGCGGGTAAAGTTCCGATCGTCACCCTCTGCTCTCTAGATGGGTATGTTCCCGATGACGACGGCAAATTCATCAGTATTATCGACGCCAAAATAGGCGGCGGTTACTTCCGTGTGGGTAAAAAAACAGGTGACTCTATTGAATGGTTGACAGAACCTGCCGTTAGTGAACTTGATAAACTTGAAGTTCTTAAGACTATCCATGTATTAGTTACACCAAACAAGAAGCTAATCGAAAAAAAGCTAGGTCTGCTGTTCCGTGACACACCTTTTTCATGGATAGAGCAGGCACCTTCAGTAAAGCAATTCACTAGCATCGCCAATGAAAAATATAGCGCCGGAAAAATTGAAACCGGCACAGAATTTGAGCTGATGTACCTACGTAAAACACAAGCCGAAATCGAACGAGACCAAAAAGCTCTGTAGAGGCATGGGCGGTAAGCTAAAAAACATCCCCGTTACCGGATAGGTCGCCCGCAGGGCTTTATAAAACAAGTGATTATTTTAAGTTAACAACGTTGGGCGAAGCCATCCCTGGATAAAACGAACATGAGTTAGCTTACTGCCTATGCTTTCGATTGGCCAGTGACAGGAAATTCACCGTCAAACTTTGCTTTTTTCTTCTCCAACTTCTTGTCGAAAGTCTCTTTGAGCTTGACCGGGAAGTCAGAGGTAAGAAAGTCATAAGTCTCCCGCTTTCCATTGGACCAAGCAATCACAAAACCGTAAATATTTTCTAGCCACTCTTCTTTATCCAATGGAAAAGAAGGGTCTACTATATAGCACTGACCGTCTTTGATCATCAGGTTCCTTGGATAGAAGTCGGGAATAATTTCACGACCTTCAATCATGGATTGAGTAATCCACTTTTTCACGAAATCTAATACATATTGTTCTTCAATAGGAGCAGGACCATCCATTCTTTCTACGATCCAAAAATCTCCATATTTATTATCGCTTGTATCTTCAAACTGATCAGGACGAATGTACACTTTCGGCTGAGGGACACCATCGTTAAGCAATAACTTGTATGCTGCGATATCCTCCCTATTTACATTCACCAAACTTTTAGGATCTTTTTTCTGGTTCAAGCATTTTAGTATAACGGTCCCTGCATCGTCATCAAGAGCGACAGGAATGTCACCTGTGAATTCATAAACCTTGTGGAAATTTCCTTCTGCCAATTCCTTAATCGGATACTCGACGCCATGAATAGAAACAGCCTTACCGACGATTTTCAGATCCTCGACCAGGGGATATAAATTTGGAAAACGCGCTTCAGAAGCGGGACGGCGACGACTGCTTAACTTTTGTCTCTTAGAAAATGAACCTTCAGCAAATAAACCTTCGAAAGCTCCCTCAGTTACTAACTCAAGTCTTCTTTTCTTTTCATTCGTTTCGTTTTCAACTTTTTCGCAGAAATTGAAATCTAAAATATTACCTTTTGGGGATCTATCACCATCAATTGTCATTTGATTTCACCTTATTAAAATTAAGAAATGCAGAAAGACATTAACGGAAAATAATGTTTAAAGTCAACACATACAAATCACCCAAATATTAATTTTTTTAAAAAAACCTCTAATCTATAGTTAGGATCTCCTAACTTCTGCCAAATATCAAAAAATAAAAACAACTTTAAGTTTTAGAGATCGAGACCGGACTGGGGGTGACACAAACTTGAAAAAGTGACCTATTTTTAGCCCTTCTATTTCCCGCCAGTTTGTCTCCAAATTAAAGTGTTCTATAAAACACATTGTCTCAATGATTTGCAGCAGGAGGCAATTTCTTAGTTAGCTGATTAATCAATGTTTTTTACAGGATGGGTAGGTTGAAAAGGATAATATGGAATATCACTATCATGATAATCCCTTGTACATACCGAAGTGAACTCAAAAATTGGAATTTTTGCTTTGAGAAAGCCTCGTGGTTGGTAGATCATAAGTCGATTAATATTATTTTTACAACTTTCCTATTACGAGAGGCAGGGCAATCGTATTATATATTTAATTTGACTGACTAATCTCAGATCCTCACTATTGTTAACGCAACTTATAAGAGC
>JAJFMC010000373.1 GCA_021772365.1 Chlamydiota bacterium | reverse complement strand
AGATATCTCTACTGTTACCTCCGTGGTATGAAAGTCGGGCTAAGCCTTCACCGGAACCGCAGCCCCTAAGGTTCACACGAACGGTACGATATCCTTCGTCTAAAAGTCGAGGTACTAATCGTTGAAGATAAAGAGATTTGCATGATCCTCCTAGGCCGTGAATCATGACGATGGTTGGATTTGTGTTATTCCAGTCAGGATGCTGTGAAACTTCACAACAGAGCTTGTCTCCATCCGGTAATGGAATAATTTTTTGATAGCTATGAGGGATTTTCGTAGAACGTCCGAAGCTTCCGATGATAGTTTGCAGGTGTCCCGATTTTATGATGAAAGGGGACGATACATGTAGTTCTTTAAAGATAACCATAATGCTCGATGTTGTTTACAGCATTAATCAATATGTAATGTTACTTGATAAGGGAAATATATTCAACTTAGGGGCTGTGACCGCGATTGTTACCTTCACCAAAGGAGAAATAGCTTCGTTCCAATTTATACTTTTCAGGGAAATTGATCTTAAGAGGGAATTGCATAAATATTTGGGCTGTTTTCTAAGCCTTTTTCCGCCTCGCTTCGGGCTCGTTCTTGTAAACAACACATGGTTGGCTGCGAACTCCGCCCCTTTCGAGTCAAAAAAATCTCTAGAAAACTACTTCAACTATTTTTGCTATTCCCTCTTAAATCAGTGGAACGATATCCAATCTTCCTAGGAGGGGGGAGTAATCGGGGGTGGAGGTGAAAAAATAGGTTGATAATTTCTTACATAAATTCGAGTATAACCATATAGAGGGAATTGCAAAAATAGTTGAAGCAGTTTTCTAGAGATTTTTTTGACTCGAAAGGGGGGAGTTCGCAGTAAACCAAGACTGGTATACAAGAACGAGCCCGAAGCAAGGCGAAAAAAGGGCTAGAAAACAGCCCAAATATTTATGCAATTCCCTCTGTATTCAATAAAATTTTAAATGACGAGGAAATCTTATGCTTAAATGGATGCTAATTCTATCAGTGATCCTACAGACCGCTTGGAGTGGAAATGTTTCTGCATCAGCTGACCTTGATGGGAATATGAAATATTTCACACCTCTCACTCAAGAGGAAGAGCAGAGTATTCATTACATCATCTCGACTCTATCAAATAAATCAACCTTAAGCCTTTTGCGTTATAGAAAGCAGCTGGAAATTGCTGGGTCTAAAACCACAAAGGTTCACCCTTTACGATTTTGGAAAGTGGTCTTAAGTGATAATACCCTGCGTAGTGGGCTGCCTAAGATGGGAAGCATACCTAGAAAACAGCTGGTTGGCGACTTTGCTTTAGCTTTCGATTCTGTTCATCGCGGTGGCTGGATGAAGGAGGAGTATGTTGAAGACTTTTGTACCGCTACAGGTGTTTCAAAAGAGGTGTTTTATTCCTACGCTCAGCAAGGCAGGTGGGCAGATTTTTTAGGGATGTTCTTCAAGTACAATAGCTAGAAAGGAATGCAATACATGTATAAGAGTCACATTTTTAGCTTTTGTTTACTCTTGGCCGCAGCAGCTCCATGCTTTCTTTTTGCTATGCAAGCAAACACTTCGGTTCTGATGGTTAGGCCTATGGCTTTCGGGAAAAACTCTCAAACGGCAGGTACGAATGCCTTTCAGAGGGATGAACCCGTACATATTGAAGAAGACCTTTCAAAAAAAGCGCTAGGTGAATTTGATGAAATGGTGCGAACGCTAAAAGATCATGGCGTAGAGGTTCATGTATTTGAAGAATCACATGACGCTTCTCCTGACAGCATTTTTCCAAATAACTGGTTTTCACTAGATCCACATTCTAATACGCTTGTCCTTTACCCGCTGATGGCAGAGAATCGAAGAGCTGAAAGAAAGAGTACGATCATCGATTATTTGCGTGATAAGTTTCATCTTTCCGAAATTTTGGATCTTTCCCCATCGGAAAGTGAAGCTCTATTTTTGGAGGGGACTGGAAGTATTGTTTTCGATTACGTGAATAGAAGGGCCTATGCATGCTTGTCACCAAGAACCTCTCAAGGGCTACTTATTGAGCTGTGCGACAAGCTGCACTATACACCGGTAGTATTTTCCGCTCATGATGATATGGGAACACCTATCTACCACACCAATGTGATGATGGCTATAGGAACGGATGCCTGTATCATTTGCTCTGAAACTATTACAGACCCAGAAGAAAGGCAACATATCA
The DNA here is from genome assembly GCA_021772365.1 of Chlamydiota bacterium. Lineage (GTDB taxonomy): Bacteria > Chlamydiota > Chlamydiia > Chlamydiales > Criblamydiaceae > JAJFMC01. The sequence continues at coordinate 14,814 of JAJFMC010000373.1, read as the reverse complement.
TAAGTACCTTGCAAAGCTCCGGCAAAAAAATCGTAGATATCACGTTTGATCAAATGAATCACTTTTGTGGAAATGTCCTCGAAGTGGAAAATATGCCTGGTGAACGATTTTTTGTGATGTCAACTCAAGCATTCAAGTTCTATAGTGATGAACAAATGAGGGTGTTGTCATCGCAAGCATCGGTCATTCATTCCGACCTGAAAACAATCGAAACAGTTGGTGGCGGTGGAGCTAGGTGTATGCTCGGAGGTCTATGGAAAATTACTCAATGAAATTCAAGATTTTCACAGTTACTCAGACGTTGTTGCTAACAATAATATTTGGACTACAAGCAGTGGAGTCTGACGAAAAACATCAGTATTCAGTTGCTACTTTTGCCGGCGGATGTTTTTGGTGTATGGAGCCACCTTATGATAAAATAGATGGCGTTGTAGAGACGATTTCTGGTTACACAGGTGGTGATACGGAAGATCCTACGTATGAGCAAGTTTCAGCAGGAGGAACGGGACATGCTGAAGCGGTACAGGTAGTTTACGATTCTAGTATAGTCAGTTATCGGACCTTACTTGACACGTTTTGGAAAAATATCGACCCCACTGTTAAAGATAAACAGTTTTGTGATCATGGATCGCAGTATCGCTCAGCAATCTTTTATCGTGATGATGAGCAAAAGAAGCTGGCAGAAGCATCTAAAAAAACTTTATTAGAAAAATTTCCGACGATCTATACAGAGATTGTATCCGCCCCTAAGTTCTATCGAGCTGAAGATTATCATCAAGATTACTACAGAAAAAATCCTATAAGATATAAATATTACAGATACTCATGCGGAAGAGATAAAAGGCTAAGAGAGCTCTGGGATTAAAATGATAGAATGTGGTTGTATTCTCTTTTTATTTCATAGATGTCCAGTCCTTTCTGCAGGTATTGCGTCCACTCATCAATAGAATGTGTTGTTGAGTAATAGGGGTCCTTTAAAATGCAGGGATGCAAGCCTTCGCGACAGAGTAGGTAAGATAGCATCACTAAATCGGTACGACCTTGACCATCTATCCATGGGTGTAACCATTCGAGTTCTGCATAAAGGGTTGCTATGAGGGGAAGAACAGCCTCTTGGTACTTACTACGAAGGTTTGTCAATGCATCGTAACGATGATCTGAGGCAGAAATTTCTTTTATGTCTTCAGCTTCTTTTTCCGTAGTCTGCTGTAGTTCTGCTATTTTACTGTTGAAGTCTGCAATCATTTGTTTTGTCAAATGTTCCAGTTGGTCAGGACTTTCTGGCTTACGATAGACCACTTTGAGTGCGACGGGAACCAAAGGTTTATCTACTGTGGGAACAACTTCGGAACTGACGAACCTTGAGCCTAGGCTATATTTTTTGGTTAACTTATCAAAGATGGTAGATAATTTCACGGCCTCTTTCTCAAGTACAATTCTTTGATTGCTTTCATTAAGTTGAAGGCGGTGGTCGAGCATTTGTTTGATTAAGCAATCATCTTTTGTGTCGACATCTGGTTGGTATGTCGCTAGCCATATTGCCTTTAGCCTACTTGTTGGGTTTCCTTTGTCATACTGCATTTTCAGGCGTATGTGGTGAAGGCGCTCTTCGTCGAGTACAGTTAGTGATTGGCTTCCGTCAAGTATATTGCACCATTCTATTTCCGAGCGAAATTTTCTGACCTGCTCAGCAGTCCCCAACGTGTTGATACCATCAAAATGAGAAGTGGCAATGTGATGAATTTGTGTGTAGAGGTTTTTGTCTAGCTCTTGCTCAAGGTGTTCTGTCGCATGAAGAGAAGCGCGGTGAATTCCATCAAGGTAGCCAGGTTCTTTCCTATGGCCATGTAACCCTTCGTCGAATACCATTGGTCCATGTTCATGTTGACTACCATCAATGATCTGTTTCCACCAGTCTTCTCCTAGTGACCAGAATTTTTCACTAGCTTCAGCTGGAGAGGGGCGAATACCTAGTTCGATTAGTGTTTTCCTAGCGGGATTGCTTAAACTGGGGGGCTCAGTCGCTAGTCTAGCTTTTGCGACCTCATGAACTATTTTTGTCTGATCTACATCCTTAGCAATAACTGGTGGATCTTGTGGATATGATTGACTTTCTCTAGCAGCAGCTAGTGAAGAGCAAGCTGACATTTATTTTCTCCCTTTATTTATTCATATTATTTTAAGTTGTTAACGTTGTTTTTATATAAAAAACGTGTAAGTAATTGATTAAAGTTCAACCTCGAATTGAGATTATCTGAAGATAGGGGTATGCACGCTTGGCGTAAGTTTCTACGATGGTCTGAAAATGTTCCTGCGGTAAAATCAAACTCTCTAAAGGAGAAAGAGATATCGCAAAGTTACCTGAAGGAGTTTCAGGGATAAGTATTGCTAAGAACGATGTGCGTGTCCATATTCGGGGTGGTATAAAGTTTGAAACCATTCCCCGCAAAAGGGCAAACTCTACTTCCGGAACAATACTCACTGGATTAATAGAAAAATTTCTAACAGAACTTCGGGAAATTTCTAGGTAGTCGGCGATTGAAGATAATACCGAACGATTTAATTTCCAGTCGCCTATCCCTGTGATCATTCCAATTGTATTGTATACTTTTACAGTGAGACTCTTTTGTATAGAAATTTCTGGAAGGAGTTTGTTTTTGTCAGAAGCTTTTATAGTTCCCTCATGACACCAAATACGTTGGTGTAGATCATCGATACCTAGGTCGTTAGCTATTTCTAGCAACAAATTCATCCCTTCAGAGGAAATTGTGGCTACCTCTAAGGCATTTTCTCTCTCTTCAAAGGCTGCTTTTCCGGGACATGGTAAACCTTTCGCGTACCAATCATTGATTATCTCTTCAATAGGTTTTAGTTTTCTGAGAATACCTTTGATCAGTTCATAATCTGGTTTTCCTGCAGGAGTTAACAAGTCCAATGGTCCGTGAGGCGTGGACTTAAGGAGAGACTCCCATTTTGGTGTCAGTGGAATATTTGTAATTTCGGGTGTTAGGACAAAATTCGATGTTTTTCTCAGCTTTGCGGAAAGCTCTACGGATAGGGTACGGTAGAACCTTGAGGAAAATTCAGGATCGGTATTCAACTTCTCAATTACTTTGTCATAGGGAACAACTAACACACGGCTTTCTTCAAGAGAGCTGACAGTGACCTGCGGAGAGATGTGTTCCAAAAACCACATTTCCCCTAAAATAGCCCCCTCTCCAACAGTATGAAAACAATCCTCAGGTAGTAACGGAAACTGTAGGCTGAATAAACCTTCAAGAACCAAATAAAATGATGTCGGAGGCGTCCCTTCACAAATAATTGCTGTATCAATCGGTATAGTTGTTTCGGTAGCGATACTTTGTATCCAAGAGAAATCCTCCTGGGGAAGCCCCCAAAATTTCCTGTCCATTGTCCAAGCTCTTCGCAATAATGATCAAAATTTCACATTAGCAACTCGTATGATTATCAAAAAGAGTAAACTCTCAACCAATTTTTGTCTTTTTTCTGTTTAATTCGGCATCGATAACCCTGAGGATTCTATGTATAGTTGGTCGGTCGTCAGGATTTTCTGATAAGGCTGCTAACAAGATAGCTGTTACTGCTTCTCCATACTTTTCTGATACATTGCTTAAATGTTTAACTTTATTCCCAGTGTTGGGAAAAAAATCGTTAGTGAATGAACTATCGACATCATAAGGCTTGTCACTCGCTATCATTGGCCATAGGGCAACAGTTAGCCCATAGAGATCCCGCTTTTTTTGGTAGTAGATCCAAAGGGGGTGATTTTTTTTCTTTATGGCCTTCCTCAGCTTTTTCCAGTCTGTTGCAGTGAAGGACCCGGGGGTCGTCACAGTTCCTAAAGGTGAGTTAATTATTTCTTTGTGGTTAGTAAGTTCTTCATTAGAATACATTGCTCCTCCTAAATCGCCAATGACACAACGCACTTCACCTTCCGTAGTCCTTTCAACAAGGATGTTATCAGATTTAAGATCGCCGTGGATGATGCTTCCTTTCTCTGTACTTTCTCTATGGAGTGATTTGAGTCCATTATATAAACGTTTTAGGATCAATAACCCTTCTTCTTTCGGCATTAGTTTGGGATCAATATATTTATTGGTAATGACTTCGACAACATCTTCCAGGTTGTAGAGTTTTTGGGTGTATGCAATGAAATTTGTGTGTTTGCCAGGAATATAGAAAAAACAGAAAGGAGCTTCCATGACACCTTCAACAAAGCCATTACGGTGAATAAAGGTGAGTTTGCTAACTTCATTCATCAGATTTTGTTCTGCTAAATCCTGATTGTTATCTTCTTTAGCAAGAGCAACTTTCATTGCTGCGAATTGAGTATTCGCGATGTCCTCCACCTGGTGAACGTAACCGAAAGCTCCTTCTCCAATGAAACATGAGGCGTCTGTAACACACCATTTGATGATTTGAAGGCGTCCACTCTCTCTTTTTGCCAAGATATCCCAGTTATGCTTGAATGATAGGATAAATGAAACACCAAGTTGAGAGCTTCCCTTTGCTTCCGATAGTTTTAAGACGCTTTTGCGGACGATTTTCATTAACAGGCTTTCTGTCAGGCCTTCAATAGAATGATCTCCCCTATCACGGGCAGATAAGGATTCAGGGCGAGCCTTTTGTTTGTCATTTGTATACTTCGCTCTGATTGTGTCGTAATCGGCAACCGCTCGATTGATGACTGAACCGTATTTCAACACTTTGTTTTCTAGGTATGAGTTGAAAATCTGGATCCCTAGTGAATTTTTTTGACGTAATTTTTGTTTAGAAACGAGGTGTTTAGAGGATAAATATTGAATACGTTCTTCAGAAATTTTTTTTACGACAGCAGTTTGTAGCCTATTCGATGAGTCTTTTCGTCTTTTAAACGTTACAGTCAGGGAATTCCATGCTTGTCCAAGTTTTATTTTATTTTTTTTCTTCCGTTGAGGTTCCTTGCGCGAGAAGATGAGGGGTTGTTCATCGGATTGATAGTCTGTCGAAATAGTCATACGTTTGCTTACAGATTAATGATGGAACTATATGATGTTTATCATTAAAGATATTACAATGGTATCATAAAAAACTACTTTTGAGCACATATACGTTAGGGTATGAGGTGCTTTTCAAATGAAATCATTGTGAAGGTGCGAGAGCATACAGAGAAGCTTGGTGACATGGAAAGGTAATCAATTTCAAAATTCAAAAGCGATTTATTTGCTTTTTGTTCAAAAATTTGAACTAGGATAGTGTCAGATGAGTTGTTTGCCCCAAAGTGAGTACTATATTTCCATGAATCACTTTTATCCGTATGCTGCAATGTGGGTTTCGGGTGACCACTCATAAATGTAGATAGCTTTTTGATTTCATGGATATCGGCTTGCTTTTTGAAGCGTATGTTTTCTGCTTCTTCATATTCAATTAGGTGACTTAGTAACTCTAGGTACTTCCTTTGTCGTAAAGAGGGAATGTTTTTGATGTCAGCACGTGTTTGGCTAACGTATTCACTGATTTTGTCTTTAACCTTTTCACGTTCGGTGCTCATAAGTAAAAAAGCTGTTTTCGCTACATTGATAGTCTTTTGAAGAACCTCTTCAGGATTATCTTCAGGTTTTATTGAGAATTCTATAGTAAAAGTGCGGTCGATGTTTTTTGCATCTACTCTATAATAATAGTAAGTCGGTTCCATCTATATCATGCCCTTTGTTATTCAAAACGTTATGTTGATGATATGTAATCAAATGATAATGTCAAGGTTTTAGAGTCTTTACAGTTGATTCTGGAGACTAGATGGTTTAATCTATCTTGGAAGAGACTGTAAGAGGCTAATGATAGGAGAGAAACATGAAAGCTTGGGTGATACACGAGTTTGGTGGACCGGAAGTGATGAAACTGGAAGAGGTCGGAAAGCCTGAAATCAAAAGTAGTGAGGTGTTGATCAAAACTGAGTGTACAGCTGTAAATCCTGTAGACTGGAAAATGCGAGAGGGAATGATCACAATGCTTCTTCCTCACGAGTTTCCAGCGATTATTGGCTGGGATGTTGCGGGTATTATCGAACAAGTAGGGGATGATGTAAAAAGATTAAGAGTCGGTGATTTTGTCTACGCATTCTGTCGTCGATCTGTTGTCAAGGATGGGACTTATGCTGAGTATGTCGCTTTTGACGCTGAGCATGTTGCACATATGCCTTCGAATCTGACCATGGCACAGGCCTCATCTTTACCTTTGGTGGCCCTGACGGCATGGCAAGCGCTGTTTGACTTTGCAAATGTCAAAGAGGGCGACAATGTGTTGATTCATGCCGGTGCTGGTGGCGTTGGGAGTATTGCTATCCAGCTGGCAAAACATGCTAAAGCTCGAGTCATAACCACTGCTAGTCCCAGAAATTTTGATTATGTCAAAAAGCTAGGAGCCGACGATATCATCGATTACAACTCCCAAGATTTTATCGAAGTAACAAAACAGTTATTTCCTGAAGGTGTTGATACGGTCTTTGATTGTGTGGGTGGAAAAACCTTTCACAGTAGCTTAGACATTGTGAAAAAAGGCGGAAGTTTAGTCTCTATATGCAATGCCGTTGATGAATCGTATGGTGCTGAAAAAGGTGTGAAAACAGGATTTGTCTTCGTTGCTCCTAATGGCGAGCAGCTCTCTAGTATAGCTAGACTTGTGGAAAATGGTGTTGTTGTCGCTCCTAACCTCGAGGAGTTCCCTTTCCACGAAGCACCGATAGCTCTAGAGAAAAATCGTGAGGGTCACACAAAAGGGAAAATTGTTTTAAGTTTAACATAAATGAGGGGATCACAAAGATACTTGAAGCAGTTTTCTAGAGATTTTTTTTGGCTCGCAAAGGGCGTAGTTCGTAGCCAACTATACGTTGTTTGCAAGAACGACCCCGAAGCGAGGCGGAAAAGGGCCTAGAAAGCAGCCCAAATATTTTTGCAGTTCCCTCAAAAAGGTATTTATAATTTATGATCGATCAGTTGCAATTCGTTAATCCAATAGAAGCTATTTCTAAAGAACTTTCTCTGTCGAACACAGGAGTGCTTGCTGTCATCAAGTTACTTCTAGACGGCAACACGATTCCTTTTATCGCTCGGTATCGGAAAGAGGCCACAGGGGGACTTGATGAAGTGCAAATTCGCACAATTCAAGAGCGGTATGACTACTTAAAAGACCTTGATGAACGGAAGGTAACCATCCTTCAATCTATAGAATCACAAGGCAAGCTGACTCCCGAATTGAAGAAAAAAATCATCGCGTGTGAGGTGAAAAACACTCTAGAGGATTTGTACCTCCCATACAAACCGAAGAGAAGGACCCGGGCGACGATAGCGAAAGAAAAGGGATTGGAAGAGCTAGGGAATCTGATCATTTCACAACCATCAGAAGGTGATCCTCTTGTTGAAGCTGAGAAGTTTATCAGTGAAGAGAAAGGTGTTACCACAGTCGACGATGCTCTTTCGGGAGCGCGTGATATCGCTGCAGAACACGTAGCGGAAAATGCCCTGGTTCGTGGATTTATCCGTGCAAGATACATGGAAGAGGGGCTCGTTATCTCGCAAGCCAAAGAAGAGCACAAAAATGCTTCGACAAAATTCAATGACTACTATGAATTTAGTGAAAGGGTAGCAAAGATCCCTTCACACCGATACCTTGCCATTCGTCGTGGCGAGCGAGAAGGTGTGTTATCCTTCAAGATCGATATTTCCGAAGAAGAAAACCTCCCGGAAGTAGAGCGACTCAGTGGAGTGAATGAAGCATCTCCATATTCGGAACAGTTTAAACGTGCGGTTCGCGATGCCTACCGTCGGCTCATAACACCTAGCGTCGAAACAGATGTGAGGGTAGAACTAAAAATATCCTCCGACAACGATGCTGTAAAGATTTTTGCTGAAAACTTGCATCACCTCCTTCTCTCTTCTCCACTAGGCGGAAAACCTGTCATCGGTATTGACCCTGGATTACGTACAGGTTGCAAATGTGCAGTTGTCGACTCGACAGGGAAATTTCTTTGTGATGCGTTGATCAATATCACGAGAGGTCAGGAGCAGATGCTTCGGGCAAAGTCTACCGTCCTTGCGCTTTTAGAAAAATACGACCCCTTCGCCATCGCTATAGGTAACGGAACAGCAAGCCGTGAAACAGAGGCTTTAGTGAAAGAAGCGATCAAAGGGACACGTTTCTCTGAAGTCATCGTCGTGCAGGTTAACGAAGCAGGGGCTAGCGTTTACAGCGCTTCTGATGTTGCTCGTGAGGAGTTTCCTGATCTAGATCTTACTATCAGGGGAGCGATATCCATCGCGAGACGTTTGCAAGATCCTTTAGCAGAGCTGGTAAAAGTCGACCCAAAAGCCATTGGTGTTGGACAGTACCAGCATGATGTTCACCAGCCACTCCTAGGACAAAAGCTAAAAGATGTTGTCGAAAGCTGTGTAAACTATGTAGGTGTTGAACTCAATACAGCAAGCCCACAGCTCCTCTCATACGTTTCCGGAATTGGCCCATCAATGGCAACAAAAATTGTGGAGACTCGTGAAAAATTGGGAACTTTTACCAATCGCAATCAGTTGCTCAAAGTTCCTGGACTTGGCGATAAAACGTTTCAACAAGCTGCCGGATTTTTACGTATTCATGATGGCGAAAATCCCCTCGACGCTTCTGCTGTTCACCCCGAAAGTTACAAGATTGTTGAAAAAATGGTTAAAGACACAGGTATACCGTTGAAAGAGTTTGTCGGGAATCAAGGGGCTATTGATGAGGTTGATACTAAAGATTATCAGACGGATACGATCGGGGTTTATACGCTTGAAGATATTGTCGATGAACTAAAAAAGCCGGGACGCGATCCAAGGTCATGCTTCCAACCACCAAAATTTCGCGACGATGTACAAACGATGAATGATCTCCATGTCGGCATGAGTCTAGAAGGTGTCGTTACAAACGTCACAGCTTTCGGTGCATTCGTCGATATTGGTGTTCATCAGGACGGGCTTGTTCACGTGTCGCAACTGTCGGATCAGTTTATCACCGATCCACAACAAGTTGTCAAAGCAGGGGATCGTATTAAAGTTAAAGTACTTGAGGTAGACATTCCTAGGAAACGGATATCGTTAACGGCGAAGTCCGGAGAATCTGTCTCTCCACAAAAGAAAGCGTCGAACCAACAGCAGAAAGCGTCGAACCAACAGCAGAAAGCGCCGAACCAACAGCCAAAACGCAAGAAAACGTTTGACTCTTCACCGTTCTCCAATTTATGAGTTAATGTATGCAACAGGTAAAGCGTATAGTTATTAAATTTGGGACGACTTCGATAACCAATCACACTGATTGCTTATCTCGTCCCAATATCCTGGAGTTTGTTAGGCAGATAGCCACTCTGCATAAGCAAGGTGTAGACCTGATCATCGTAAGCTCCGGTGCTGTTGCTGCGGGGCGAGAAGTTCTCGAGTACCCAAAAATCTCTAAAGAACTCCCTGCAAAGCAGATGTTTTCTGCAATAGGACAGAGTCGTCTCGTGCAAGTGTGGGCATCCATGTTCGCTTACTACGGAATTAACGTAGGCCAAATTTTGCTTACGCGTGCTGACCTCAAAAATCGACACAGCTACTTGAACATTCGCGACACTCTAGATGCACTACTCTCTCATCGTGTCATTCCGGTCATCAATGAAAATGATAGCGTAGCGACAGAGGAGATCCGTCTCGGTGATAATGATAATTTATCAGCTCGAGTTGCCAACCTTCTTGGTGCAGATTTGTTGATTCTACTTACTGACCAAAAAGGGCTGTTTGATCGAGATCCCCGAAAGGATTCCGATGCTGTTTTGATCAACACTGTTGAGCACATCGATGAACCCCTTATCGAAATAGCTTCCGGAGGAAGTGAACTGGGGACTGGTGGGATGGTCACGAAAATCGAGGCAGCACAGATCGCCACGCAAAGCGGAACACCCACTGCAATAGCTATGTTCAGTGAAGATGATGTGATTATCAGGCTTTCTTATGGTGAGAACATTGGAACACGATTTATCTCACGAACAACCCCTAAAGAAAGCAGGAAGCGCTGGCTTTTCTCCGAGCATCCTCAAGGAGTGATTTATGTCGATGCAGGGGCTGCGAAGAGACTCGCAGAGGAAGGGGCAAGTTTACTGCCAGTAGGTATCGTCGATGTCGAAGGGGCCTTCGCACGTGGTGCTGTAGTCACTGTCAATTCTCCAGAAAGGAAACCTGTCGCCGTTGGCGTGACAAGTTATTCAAACGAAGAAATCCAAAAAATCAAAGGTCAACGCTCTAAGGTCATCGAAGAGACTCTGGGGTATAGCTATGGTAACGAAGTGATTCACCGCGAAAGCATGGCTTCTATGAAAGATAAGAGTTAGAGGGAATTTTAATGGTTGATGTCGATAGTCTAAGCCGGAAAGCGAAGCGAGCATCGCGTGAGCTTGCACACTCCACTACCGAAGAGAAAAATGCTGTATTACAGAATATAGCAAAGAAGCTAAGAGAAAATAAGCAAGAGATTCTAGAGGCAAACCAACAAGATATTAACCTCGCCAAAGAATCAGGCCTGTCTGAAGCAATAATTGACAGGCTTTCTCTTCAAGGCGATCGTCTAGAAAGGATTGTGGAAGATCTAGAAACCGTTATCCATCTTGATGATCCCATTGGGCAGGTGATCGACACAAAAACTCTAGACAATCAACTGGAAGTTTCAAAGGTAAGAACTCCTTTAGGAGTCATAGGTGTGATCTATGAATCGAGACCTAACGTCACCATCGATATCGCTGGTCTTGCCATCAAGTCAGGCAATGCTGCAGTTATACGTGGCGGTAAAGAAACGATGAACAGTAACAGGGCTCTCGTAAATGTCGTGAAACAAGCTCTCGAAGACTGTCATTTTCCGGCAGACTGCTTTATGTTCATCGATGACCCCCGTAGAGAATGCGTGCACGAGTTGCTACAGTGCTATGAATCCGTCGATATGATCATCCCTAGGGGAGGAGCAAACCTGCATCAATATTGCCGTGAACACTCCAAAATACCCGTGATCACCGGCGGCATAGGAATCTGCCACATCTTTGTTGATGAATCAGCAGACCTGGAACGAGCCATCGAGGTGATCCATAACGCAAAGACACAGAGGCCTTCTGTATGCAATGCTCTCGATACCCTTTTAGTGCACCGCACTATTGGCGAAACATTCATCCCTCAAATCGTGGAAAATCTCGGGAAGGATGGTGTGACCTTTAAAGGAGATAATGCAGCCGTCGTAATTAGCAAAGACGGCGCGATACAGCCTGCAGGAGAAGGTGACTGGGATACCGAGTGGTTAAGTCTCGTTCTTGGAATTAAAGTGGTTGACGGCTTCGATGAGGCTGTGGAGCATATCGCAAACCACAGCTCCGGACATAGCGACTGTATCCTCACAGAATCGCAGGATAACGCAGAAAATTTTTTGAAATTGGTCGACTCCGCTGCCGTATATGTCAATGCATCGACACGGTTTACAGATGGCAGTCAACTGGGGCTTGGGGCTGAAATAGCCATCAGCACACAGAAGCTACACGCTCGCGGACCGATGGCCTTAGCCGAGCTCTCCACTTACAAATGGATCATTAGAGGAAAATACCAAGTTCGTTGAATCAAAAAAGGACTCTCCCGAGTCCCTTCATTTAAAATTTACAATTTTATATTTTCCCATATGGGAATTTCAATTAAAGTATCCTATGCTTTAGCGCGTTTCTTTTTATATGCTAAAAACATTACAGCCCCTAATAGTGAGCCCATAAGAAGGTAAGTTTCTGGCTCTGGAACAGCAAACTGAAAGTTACCAGCTGCAAACTGGAAGTTGCTGATTACCCCACCAGAAAGAGTTGGGAAAGCACCCGGAGCGACGCTATATGTAGCTAAATCTCCTGGGCTATATGCCACTAGCCCACCACCGGTATCACCAGTAATTGAAGGTGTTGGAGGTGGAAGTGGGGGAGAGTTAAGATTACCGTTAAAATCTACAATAAAACCCCATGCACCAACTATATATTTACCAGTGGTTAACACTACGGGAGTAATCGGCTTAAATTGATATGTCCCTATTGGGGTCCCTTGACCCGCTACAGTTCCAAATACGACAGTGGGGGTCATAGTAGTCCCATCACTTTTCCATATTTTTACATGTAGGGGCCCTGCTACTCCAGGTAATCCACTATCATAAACTCCCAATCCGATAACTGATATCGATGGGGCTGTAACATCGAAAAACTGGCCTAGTGTTCCTCCATAAAGCTGGTTACCTGTTAGGGTAGAGTTCGACAATGCAACAGTTGCATTTGCCGTGGTAGTTACTCCAACAGCTACGATAAAAGCTGCTGAGACTATTGTTTTTGATAATTTATTATTGAATATATTCATGAATAAACCGCTCTTTTATAAAATTTCTATAAAGAGTTTTGTTTGTAAAGTAGTGTTATAGGTAAGTTGTTTGTTGTGTGTTGTTTACTTTATTATCAATAAAAATGTAATTTAATACAATGTGTTGATGAATATTTTAATTATTATGGGTGTCGATAGTTATGGGTTTTAAAGAAAGTGTTAGCTTACCGCCTGTGCCCCAACGGGGCATAGGCGGTACGCTAACTCTCGTTAACGTATCGATTATGTATGATATGCTGATTTTTTCGTAAAAAAATTCCGTGCTTTTTAACAAACTGAATAGCTGGGGAAATTAATCAAGCAGGAAACTACCCGTTACCGAATAGGTCGCCCGAAGGGCTTTGAGTAAAGCGAAGCATTGCTTTTTTCAGTTAGAAGAGTGTAATCAAATAGAACCTCCCTATTCGGTACTGCACAGTTCCGTTAAATCATAAAACATATAGGTTAAATCACAGCACTCCCCTGTAATTCAGTGATATGCAATGTTAGCTTAGCACCTCGACAGAAGAATAATTCTGGGTATTCACGTTAATTTACCCAGACTCCCGCGCGAACTGATCTGTGGAGAGCGTTAAATTTCTTAAGTAGAGTGTTGGTTCAATGTACATATGAATTAGTTAGTGTTTATATATTGTTAATATATTCATCTATTAAATTGTCGTGTTATGTTCAGTATTAAAGTAAAATGTAGTATAATAGTAATGAGAGGGAGCGTCAAATTCCCGGTTTTTAGAGGGGTAGGTTTGTATGGCAGAAATATATTTTGAAGATAATGAAGAAGATATAGAGGTCCAAGACGGTGAACTTCTTCATCAGCCTTGCGAAGATCAGGGAGTTCCTTTTAGCTGCACAAAAGGAACATGCGGTACATGTAAAATTGTCGTCAATGAGGGAATGGAAAACTTAACAGGATACACTGATAACGAAAAAAACGTCTTAGGGGAAATGAAAAAGAAAAGACTCGCCTGCCAATGTTCAATTAAGTCAGGAAAAATATCAATAGAATATTAATCTTTTTCATCGAGACTTATTATGAAAGTTGAGTGTAAGCCTTCAAAAGTCGTTACTTTTGAACGACTAAATTTTAACGAAACGAATAGAATTTTGTACCATATGGAAGTCTCACTGGAGGGAACGGATATCCGGTATGAACCCGGAGATTCGATTGGCATCTATCCGGTGAATGATCCCGTGCAAGTGGCGATGATTATAGAGGTGTTAGATGTGGATCCACAGACAGAAATTACCGTTAAACAATCCGAAGAGAAACTCTCATTTGAGAAGTTTTTGTTGAGTCGTGTAAATTTAAGTCGTTGTACAAGAGAGCTTGTAACCCTCGTGCAACAAAATGTTAAGGATCCCATCAACAAGGAAAAACTAACCCATATTCTAGACCCTGAGTATGGACTTCTCTATGAGGAAATTTATGATTCCTATCATGTTTGGGACTTTCTGGTAGAGTTCTTGGACAAAGATCTTCCTATACAGGAATTTTGCGACACGTTTTTAGAGCTACTTCCTAGATATTATTCTTGCGCTTCGACCATGAACGTTGTGGGCGATCAAGTGGACCTCCTAGTAGGATTGGACGTCTATATAAGTGGAAAATACCAACGAAAAGGCATTTGCTCCTATTATCTTGCTGAATTATTAAAAGCTTATGAGGATGAAATTGATATCTTTCACCTACCTGCTCCACATTTCAAACTTCCTGAAGATACATCTACTCCTATTATCATGATAGGACCCGGCACTGGATTAGCTCCGTTCAGAGGGTTTCTGCAGGAGAGGCAATATCAAGAGGAAAGCTCGAAAAATTGGTTAATTTTTGGTGATAGGCATGAAGAACACAATTTCTATTACAAAGATTACATTTTAAATCTTGTTGAAAACGAAATTCTTAAATTTGACGCTGCATGGAGTAGAGATCAGGATCATAAAGTTTATGTTCAAGATATTATGAGAAATTATAGTGAAGAAGTGTGGAAATGGCTTGAAGAAGGAGCTCACTTATACGTCTGTGGCGATGCCGAGCGCATGGCGAAACATGTCAAAAAAGCTCTGCTAGAAATCATTCAAACACACGGAAAGATGTCCTCTAAAGATGCCAAAAACCACCTAAAGGCTATGAGGTTATCTAAACGATTTCAGCAAGATGTTTATTAAAAATAAGAAACCTACCTACACTTCGTTTTTGTCAAAAATTAGGTGGTCTATATTGGGCTGATAGCCTTCATTTTCTGTAGACCAAACGGCCCAGGATTTAGCAAAATTTGAATCCATGTTCAGAACGCAATATTTGTGAAATCGAGCTAGAAATACGATCCATTTTTTCTTGGCTTCTTTTTCATCTTCCCAAGAAGGAACTCGAGGA
>JAJFMC010000372.1 GCA_021772365.1 Chlamydiota bacterium | reverse complement strand
AAACATTATACAGACATTTTCTTGTCGTAAACGACAAGTTTGGGGTAGCAATCAGGGTCTATGCCCCATTGGGGCATAATTTTATTCAACGAGGCTTTTGCAGTCGCCGGCATTCCAGCATTTCTGAAAGGCGGACATTTTTTTCTTGGATATCCCTCCCAAAAACTCAATGGAGTTTAATAGGCGGGCACGCGTGCGGTCTTTTCCTAGGATGTCGATAGAATCAAACAGGGGAGGCCCCTGCTGCTTACCCATAAGGCTAGCAAAAAGGAGCTTCATCACCACTTTCTTGTGGTTGACACCAAAAACTTCGGCAACTTGGCGTGAGGCTTCATTGAGCGCTTCACCACTCCAGACTTCGTTTTCTTCGAGCATCCATAATAAGGCTTGATAAATATAGCAACCTACTTGAGGAGACACTTTCGTGGCAAATAGCTCAGGGGTATATCTCAGATTGTTGATGAACAAGAAGTCGCAAACATCGAAAAAATCACCAAATGTTTTGATACGTTTTCTTACGAGGGGAATGATTTTTTCCATAAATTCGTCATTCATCTGCCAGTCTTTAATACGGCTCCAGAGAGACTTTTCGGGGATGCTATTGATGATATATTGCTGGTTGATCCAGTCAAGCTTTGTGGTATCAAACACAGCTCCGGACGTCCCTATGCGTTTTGCGTCGAATTCGTTGATGATATCTTCAATAGGATATATCTCACGATCTTCTGTCATACTGTATCCCATCAAGGTCAAGAAATTGACAAATGCTTCCGGTAGATACCCACAGTCTCGATAGTAGAAGATGGAGGTGGGATTTTTTCGTTTAGAGAGCTTCTTTCCATCGGTTCCCAGCAATAGTGGCATATGCATGAAGGTAGGGGGTTTCCAGCCAAAATGCTCGTACAAGATAACATGCTTAGGTGTAGAACTCATCCATTCATCGCCGCGGATGACGTGCGTGATCTCCATCAAATGGTCATCGACAATATTAGCTAGGTGATAGGTGGGGAAGCCGTCTGACTTCATGAGAATCTGATCATCGACATCAGCCCACGGGCAAGTGACCCTTCCTTTGATTGCATCCTCATAGACACATTCTCCTTCTAGAGGAATCTTTAGTCTTATCGTATAGGGGATGCCTGCAGCTTCTTTTTCGCGGATCTGCTCTTCAGTTAAGTCGCGGCAACGGCGGTCGTAACCGGAGCGACCACTCTCACGGTTGGCTTCACGGATTTCTTCTAGGTCTTCAGCAGTACAGAAGCATTTATAGGCTTTGCCTTTATCAAGCAGTTCTTGAGCATACTTTGTGTAGAGATCAGAACGTTCAGACTGGCGATATGGTCCGTACGGCCCACCGACATCAGGTCCTTCATCCCAATGGATATTACACCAACTTAGGGATTTGTATATATTCTCTTCGTATTCTGGGCGGCTACGCTTTTGGTCGGTATCTTCGATGCGAAGGATGAATTTTCCGTCGTGGTGGTGAGCAAAAAGCATATTGAATAGGGCCATATAAGCTGTGCCAACATGTGGATCACCGGTAGGGGAAGGGGCTATGCGTACGCGTACTGTCATGATTTTGTTCCTTAATTGATCTTGAAAGGTATGATCATATCATAGAAGGGTTTTTTATGGCCCACTGAAATTAGGAGTAATTTTTTACAGATTTTGGTTGTTTCACTTGCTTTAGCACATATTTTAACTGCCACTTACGTTTTAACAGAGGAATGAGAGGAGCAGCACTTATTGTAAAGGTCGCGATAATCATTCTCTGTTCAAATTCGGCTACTCCAAATAAGACTAGTAAGAGTATTGAAAAAACGGGGATGCTATATGAAGCAAGGCTCATGATTTTGACGGATCCTTGTTTTAACGCTAGATCCCAAAAATAGTATGCCAAACCTACCTCAAATATTCCCAGTAGAATGATGATTGACCACTCCGTGCCGTTAGGTAAAACGAATTCTTCAAATGCTAGGTGAATAAATAGGCTAAAAAGAGCTCCCACTCCGCAGGCAAATGAAATACAATTAGATGAGTTTGAACTACGGTACCGAGTATATAAACTGTACAACGTCCAAGAGACTGCCGCACCAAAAGCAAAGAGATACCCCAAAAAATACCCATCAGGGGTGGTAGAAGAGAAATCTGGGCTTAGTAAGATATATAGCCCCCAAAAACAGACAGCTCCTGCCAAAAGGTATGAAATACACAGTTTTTCTTTCGGAAGAAATGAGGATAAAAGGATCAGCATGGTCGGCCACATATAATTGATCAAATCAACCTCTGCAGCTGGCGAATAGCGAAATGCGAGGTAATAGCACACATGATTCATCACTAACGCAGATGATGTGACAAAAAGGTCTAGTTTGCTGAAATTAAGAAATTTTTTCTTGTCTTTGGATAATAAATACCTAACGGAAACGACCAAAAAAGCGATGCTAAATATAAATACAATGAGCTCGAAAGGCGGGATAGCGGTTAACCATACAGCTGTTATAGCCGCAAACGACCAGATAAGAATCGAACAGAGTCCTAGATAGGTATTTTTCTTTTGAGTTTTGGTAAGGGTGTCCATGCTCCTTGAGGTGGGGTTGGTTGATAATATACTTAGTACTCTAAACAAATTTCATTAAAGTGTCAAATTTCTTTACCAATCCTTTATAAATGAAAGTGGTTAACCTTCTGTATTGTAGCGTGATAAACTTATTGATGAGTGTTGGAGATAAATTGATAAATTTCGTGTCCTAACTATTGTAAAGGAGGTGGATGTTTAAAGTTTTTTTTGTACTTGGGGCCTTGGACTACGATTGCCACCGTAAACCGCACCTAAATCTTCTTTGAGTGTGCTAGATACGACTGTAGCGTCGCAGGTAAGGGATCCTCCTTTGTCTTCAAATCGAGGCTACGCATCTGGGTTTTAAAAAGACCGTTTACGACAAGTTTGGGATAGCAATCGGAGTCGTGGGTATAAATATATTTCAATTGTACGTAATCAGTGATCCATAGATAATGGCCAACAAATTAACTCCAGGAGCCTTTCAAAATGGAAGATAATTCAGATATTTGTAACGAAGTACTCAAAGCAATGCGTCGAATTATCCGTGCTATTGATCTTAATTCGAAAAAAATATTGAGAAAGTACGATTTAACAGGTCCTCAGCTTCTTATCCTGAAAGATCTATCTGATAACGGGAGTTGTCCGGTTGGAAGCTTGGCTAAGAGAATTTCATTAAGTCACGCTACTGTGACCGAAATCGTGGATCGCCTAGAGAAAAAAGGACATGTTAAGCGTATCCGGTCCCAGGATGATAAAAGGAAGGTTTTCGTTGTTTTAGAAGAAAAGGCTAAATCTGTACTGGATCAAAATCCGATACTCATACAAGAAAAATTTTTAGATAAGTACACCAAATTACCTGACTGGGAGCAAACTCTTATTCTTTCAAATTTCCAGAAAGTCGCTTCTTTGATGGATGCTGACGATATGGATGCTTCACCCATGCTCGTCAACACCTCACAGTTGACCGGTGAAAGTTCTTAAACGGCTAGTTGTTCTTTATAGGCAGCTAAAACCTTCTGTAGAACAGTTTCCTTCGTTTCTCCTGGATACTCTTTTTGACTTTTGCCAATTCTCGCTGTTACGCAGGCTGCATCAGAGTTTTTGAGTACAGGAGCAACAATCCCTGCATCGTAAAGGATTTTGTTCATGAGGACTCTTGCTGTCCTTCCATTGCCATCTTCCATAGGGTGGATACTAACGAATCGAAAGTAAGTTTCTGAAGCCACTAAAATGGGGTTTGCTTTGCCTTCTTCTACGAGTTGAATGGAGCTTTCGAGCCACTTTCTTGTCTCTTCGACCAACTCGGCAACAGTACTAGGTGCGGCTGGAAAAGCTTGACCTGTATCTTTCTTTATCGTTACCCACTGAAGGCCATCTCTAAGCTCGTAATTATTTCCCACTCCCGGAGGTGCAAAACGTGAGTCAAATTCACTCGGGCGAAGCATCTCGTTGATCGATGATAAAAATTTAGTGAACTCATCTTTAACAACCTTATCAGCAAGTGGAAGCTCTTTCACATGATTGTTGGTATTGATCCATTCATACGTTTTATCTGGGTCACTTTTACATGTACTAGAGAGGTCAGCCTGTTCTCTTACAGATCTGCTCCATGATTCATTGAGTTGGGGAAGAGGGTACTTTTCCTTCAGTAGTTTTTGAATAGCATTTGCCTTTTCAGTGAGCTCTTGGGAAATATCCATTGAAAATTCCGCCCGGAACATTTCTTTTTGGACGTTGATTCCAGCGGACTGCTTTAAAAGATGGTGTTGCCAACCGGGTTCCGATCCGGAAAGGAAAAATTCACGTATCTGTCCTTCACTCAGCTGGTCTGAAACCGCTAACTTCTGTAGGGGGGTAAGTCGATTAATATCAGCAATAGAGGCTTTTTGAACCTCTTCTTTTGTAATTTTTCTATTCTGTTTGAGTTGCTCTTGTGCATGATCCATTGACCATTTACCTGCTTTTACATGGCCATAGTAGCAAAAAAGTACTGCAAATTCGTGGATAGAATTAGGTCTTTGGTTAGCTCTTTGGTTACGAACAAAATCTATCCATTCCCTACTTTCGGTAAATTCTTCAAAGATATGCACTCCAAAATCGCTACTTGTTTTACCGGAAAATGGGTTGGCTGTAACATTTATTTTCTCGATCTTTTTCAGAATTTCGGTGTGTAGATTATTTGTTTTGGGTAGAGCTAGATTATTATACTTTTCAACTTCTTGGGAGTTGCGGGTGATGATTTGATTGATTAACGAAGACTTTTCGTTGTCACTTTGGCTGATGATTTGCTGGGCTTTATCATTTTCATGAAAAGAACGGCGGTGGGTGATGTCTGTGTTTTTATTAATAAATAATTCTATATTATTAGTAATTGTCATGTTTTATCTTCTGTTTTTTGCACTTGGTAAGTAAATATTTGTAATAAGTATATTAAAAAAAGGATTATTTGTAAAGTTTTAATATAATAAATAGGTGGGTCTGAAATGGATGTAAATTTTTCTGTTTAAGTTAACATCGATGATCCCAATTCCCTCTATAGACAAGAAATTCTCTTTGGTTATATAGTTAGTGTTCATGAAACACTAACTATATATCGACCAAGTGGAGGACATGTATGAGAATGAAAGCAGAGTCATCAATATTGAGAGATCTCAAGCAGATTCTCAGCTACAAGAAGTTGTTTTTGCTGATTGGCGGTGAAAGTATTTCTTCGATGGGGGATTGGTTTACTACAATAGCGCTGTCGATTTTGCTATTTCAGCAGAGTGATTCACCAATAGGAATCGGGCTTCTTTTTTCGATACGCATGCTGCCTCCGATATTATTTGGAATGTTTTTGGGGCAGCGTAGTGGGTCTAAAGAAGCTATTCCTCCTTGACGCAACGACGTTTTTCATCTTTGCAGCTTGCCTGATTCCACTAAAACTCTCTTACTTTAAAAATACGGAGCTAGGTCAATACGGAGAACGGTTTCAACTCCTGCCTTTTTTACGTGAAATACGGAAGGATGAGAGTGTGATTCCAGTTCTCAAAACTACAGTATTGTTTAGTTTTCTTCTTGCGATGTGGTTGACTCTACAGTTATGCCTGTTTGCAGATGTCTTTTCATCAAGTGTCGAAGACCTAACAATCGTTAGATTCATCACGAGCATCGGACTAGTATTTGGTGTTTTCTTCGTATTTTCTCAGTCTAAAAGAAGCTATTCATGGATGAATACTGCAGGTTTTCTCTGCTTTGCCATCGCTCTTCTCTGTGTTGGATTGACAAAAGAGGCAACTATTCTTGTGTTGATGATCGTAAGTCTCGGATTTTTTGAAGCCGTACACATGACGGGAAATCGTAGTCATCTTCTCAAAAGTGCTTCACATCACAATAGTGGGAAAATGATGGCTATGCGTAAAGTGTGTGAGAGCATTGGCTTCATTACGGCAAACATTATCGTCGTATTGTTTTCAGAATATATTGAATCAGCAACACTGTTGAGCGTATCAAGTTTAATTGTTTTCAGTACTTTTGCTGTCATCCATCGCAATACGGTGGTTGAGTATTTCCAAGAAGAAAAATTCATCCGTGGGATCTTGCAGTTTGTAACGGACCGGTTGCCTGTCAAGGTCATGAAAGATGAACATGGACAGCCATTTCTTTATCGCTATCACCTATTGGCCCTAACGAGGAATGGTCCAGGACTGTGCATTCACAGGTTCGTTATGTCCGATCCTGATCGCGGATTCCATGACCATCCTTGGTCCCATGCTTGCAGTTTTGTGTTGGCAGGAAATTATGAAGAACGATTAAATCCCAACAAGTCTAATGAAAAAGGACGTATCGTAAGTGCAGGACAACTCAACTATGTGAATGGGAAAAATGTTTTTCATCGGGTAATGTTGGAGAACGGGCTGGATGCATGGACGGTCTTCGCCTACGGTAAACGTACAAAAGGGTGGGGCTTTAGGAATATGAGAAATGGTGAGATGCATTATAAGCCGATGGCCTCACAAGTCAAAGACCTCGATGGAGGATGGTGGAGGACTGCTCCTCGTGGGAGAACCCTTCGCTCACAAACCTCTTGACCAAAAAGCCTACAATTAGCAAAATAGTCCCATCAACGGCGGTAGTAGCTCAGTCGGTTAGAGCGCTGGATTGTGGTTCCAGAGGTC
>JAJFMC010000371.1 GCA_021772365.1 Chlamydiota bacterium | reverse complement strand
CCTTTACGGCGACAGAGTTACCCTCTTCTACAGCACGATGCAGTAACGTTGTCACTACATAACCATTTCCTTTTTTTTCTACTTGTAATTTGTCGACAATTTGATCACATCCGAGTACTTTCAGAAGTTTTGTAAGAGCACCTGAAACTCTACAGTGTTGAAGCATGTTTGGTATCACTTTGAACAAGAGTTTATGGATAGACTTATTAGTCTTCGTACCTTTCTTACGATATTGGGAAAGTGTGTTTAGTAGTATGTCAAAGCATTCCCGGTTTTTACAGATAGCAAGGGCATCCGCAATGGGTTTAAAATCATTAAATGGTGGGAAAACGAGCGAGAAGAGTTCACAAATATCGCGTTGTTCGTATGCCGCTGCCGTTTTGAGGAATCGATGGTCATAGTTAGCCCCTTCATGCATGATGATTTCCAAAAGAAGTTCGGGCTCATTATTAATGACTGCAAGATGCCCGGCATACTCTCTTGGGTGAGTATAGTGACCCCATAAGGCGGAGTCGGGAACTTTCGGAAATAGTCGCTCGTCCTTATTCAGTTGGTCGTTGATAGGTTTGCAGTATTTTGAGGAAAAAACTTTCGGTTTTTTTAGAAGATCAATTCTGTTGTAGCGAATCATCATTTCGATAGAGGAGTGGTCTAATCGATATCCTAAAGAAATCAACTTGTCCAATTGGTTCAAAGTGCATACAGACAGTAGAAAAGGGGGAAGGATCATAAACCCCGGCATAAAGTTGGATAAATCGAGACTCACGTGTAGGCATATATTTAGAATTTCCAGGATTTTTTTATCTGGTACATTACTTGTCTTTTCAAGTCTATTTGCACAGGCTTCGATAAGTGATAGTGGAAGCTTCTTGCTGATGTTAAGGTGTTTTTTAATGATTGCTTTAGCGACGTATACTTTACCCAGATTGATAGCTTCTATGAGTCCTTTTTCGAGTTCTTTATTGTTGCCGTTCTTTACATGGACATTCACTAACAAGGAAATGCTTTCTTTATTATCTTCTCGGATTGCACGGACGAGTGCCTGATCAAGTGGTGCATGATGCTTAGCAAGGAGACCTAGTATTCCCACGTGATTTTCTGCTGCTGCAAACACCGCAGGGGGGGTATTAGTATGACCCATTTTGTGCATTCCAAGTTTGATAAGTACCTTTACTGATAGTTTATCTCCTTTTTTTGCTGCCCAGTGTAGTGGAGTGAGCCCAGAACCTTTTTCGATCACGAAAATTTTCTTGTGACGTAGGGAATTGGCCAGGGGTTCCAAGGAAATAATTGACTGTTTACACGCTTTCTTGATGATTGGTGTTATGACTTTTTTGTAGGTGTCGTAGGCGCCCATAGTACCAACGGATTTCCACTGAATATTTTGACTTGATGTGCCGCTAATCATAGGACTGTCCTCTCTTCGTTAAAATAATGTAGTAAAGTAATCATATAATGTTATTTATTTAAAGTAAATGTTTTATATGTTGAATGTAACAAAAATCGTTGATTATTATTAATTTGTAAGTGTTTTTTTGTGTGTGCCAAAGTGAATTCAAAAATTGATTCAGTTACAACTTTCTGATTTCTGATTTCTGATGGAACTCTTTCGAGTAAGTTGTTTTTTTTAAAGAAACTCTGAAAGAGATGCACATAATTCAAATGCCTATACCCTCACTTCAAAATGAAGAGGTTTATGGTTTTGGGTATGGGCTAGGATGGTGTACCGGGATCTACAGAGGACACTATTATGTTAATCATGGAGGAGGAGTTGATGGTTTTATCTCTCAAGTTTCTCTTCTTCCTCAAAAGAAAATAGGGGTTGTTGTTCTGAGCAATAGTAGCAGCGATGGATTGTATGTTACCTCGAGTATAACAAATACGATCATTGATAAACTTCTTGAGGAATCGAACTATAGCAAAAAAACAATGCCTTGCTTTACTCCCAGGCGCTTTGCGCGACCTATTCGGTAATATAGAGTTCTGTTAAATTATAAAACATATAAGTGGAACGGCGCAGAATCATTTTCCTGTTATACTATTTATCCCCTTTTGCACATCCAAGGATCAAGGATATTCTTCTTATTATTTCTACTTTGTTCTTGAAAAGGGCGGTGCTATCCTTGACAGTTTCTGGGATCACACGATGCTCTATTATTTGATGTAGCATAGGTATTGAACATAAAGTTCCGGTTGAGGATTTTATACCGAAGTGAACTCAAAATTCCAATTTTTGAGTTCACTTCAGTATTACTTCTTCGTCTGTTAGCCATACTCCATTTTCAAGCAAATAGTTAATTTGAAAGTTGGCTAACTCTTCATTTATACCTTTTTCTATGAAGACCTTTTTCACATAATTATATTCAAAGCCTGAAAAATCAATGTTTTGCGAGTCCAATGCATTTTCAACCGATACGAGCTCAGAAATTCGATCGTCAATCATAATAATTTTCATAGGAAGCCAATCTGTTTGCTCCAGAAACTTCTTTAGAACCCCTCCTTTTTCTTGCCCTCCTGATAGTAACACCCCCTCTCTAAATACTGGTCTTTGTCCATTGTTTTCCTGGGAAAAGTGTATTTGGGGGGAAGGCTGAAAGGCGCTTGCAAACGAAATACCTAATAATTTTAAAGTATCTATCTTCCACTGCACGACATCAGAAATGCATCCATATTGAACAGTTCGTGAACTGGTAAAAGCAATCACCCGTGCATTTTTTTCTTGTAAAGCGTGTATTATCTCCACAGCTATCTGTTCTACCAACTCATGAGATGTTTTTAAGAGTACGGTGCTTACAAAAAAGTCTTGTTCTTCTTGTGTCATGGGGTGGATCTTATTTGCAGCTGCTTGGAGCCTTTTGCGTAATCCAGTTTTTCCCGACCACAAAGCCTGATCTCGCATCATTACTAGTGTCCGATCAATATCAAACAAAATTAAACTATTAGCATCGGCAGCTTCAAAAACTTCTCCAGCTTCACGAAGGTATGTAATTTTCGAAATTCCCCC
>JAJFMC010000038.1 GCA_021772365.1 Chlamydiota bacterium | reverse complement strand
ACCGCCGGGCTTTACGAAATTTTGGGATGGAGAACAAGACAGAACTGTGACAGCAAAGCAGTCACTAATTCCTGGAGTCGTTCCTGCAGTAGTAGTAGTCTTGTTTATGTTAGTGACCGTCTTTAACGCCTTTAGACCAATATACGTGATTCTATTAACGATACCTTTTGCATTTATCGGGGTTTCCTATTCTCTATTGATTTTTGGTATTCCTTTCGGTTTCTTAGCTTTGCTTGGAGCTATGAGTCTGGCAGGTATGATGAACAAAAATATTGTTGTCCTTCTTGATGCATGTAATGACAACCTTGCTGAAGGTATGGACAGGTATAATGCTATAGTCGAAGCTTCTGTCACAAGAATACGTCCCGTACTCCTTGCTGCAGGTACCACCGTACTTGGTGTGGCCCCTTTACTTCCTGATGTATTCTGGGTGGCAATGGCTGTTACGATCATGGGTGGCTTAGCCTTCGGTTCGCTGTTAACCCTTGTATTAGTTCCTGTTCTCTACTCTATCTTTTATGGGATCAAAGTACCGGAAATTAAGGAGGAGAGCGATGGTGAGTAAACAGTTTCTCCTTATCTTGGCAGCCATGGTATTCATTGTATCGGGGTGTATGAAAGTGGGCCCTAATTTTCAAAGACCCTGTACTCAGACATACAATAGTTGGCTAGAGCAAGAAGGAGAGCATGTAGAGGATTGTTCCGAATCGTATTGCGAGTGGTGGAAGGTCTTTAATGATCCTATGCTCGATGAGTTGATCCAGTACGCTGTTGGTCAAAATCTGACGTTACGGGGTGCCGGTATGCGTATCCTTGAATCGCGCGCCGTTTTGGGGATAGCAGTTGGTGAGTGGTTCCCCCAAACGCAAGATGCTGTGGGATCTGCAGAACGTGTACGGCTGAGTGCGAACTCTCCTAATTCAGGTGGTGTTGATCTTAAATATCAAGATTACAAAATGGGCGGGATTGCCATGTGGGAACTAGATTTTTGGGGTAAGTTTCGAAGAGCTATTGATGCTGCTAGTCAAGAGTATTGTGCTACGATCGCCAACTACCAGGATGTTCTCACGTTACTCCTTGCTGAAGTGGCTTCAGCATATGTTCGACTCAGAACTGTTGATGAACGTATTGATATTGTTCAGAAGAATATTAAAATTCAAGAACGTAGCCTGCAAATTGTCGATGCGAGGTTCCGTGCTGGAATGGTAACGGAACTCGACTATCAACAAGCGAAGGCTTTCTTGAATGATACCCAAGCTAGGCAGCCTGAGTTGTTGATACAACTGAGACGTGCAAAAAATGCACTTGCCGTCCTTCTGGGTACCACACCAAACTGTATCGATGCGATGATAAAAGAACCGGGTGTGATACCAACAGCACCACGATCAATATGTGCGGGTATACCTGGTGAAGTGATCTGTCGACGTCCTGATATTCGACGTGCATATCATAAAACAGGAGCACAATGTTCTCGTATCGGTGTCGCCATGGCTGACCTGTATCCACATATTTCAATAACCGGTTTTGTTGGGTTAGAGTCTTCAGGGTCAACGCGATCAACAGCTACTGGGGGAGGAGGGAAATTCTGGAGCAGCAACAGTTTTAACTCTTTTTTTGGACCGGGATTCGCGTGGTCTATCTGGAATTACGGTCGTATTGGAAACAATATCCGTGCACAATACGCGATCTTCTATGAACTGATCACTAATTATCAGAACGCTGTCCTCGTTGCTTATCAAGAAGTGGAAAATGCACTTGTAGAATTTGCCGAGTCTCACGAGAGAGTCGAGTATTTACAAGAAAGTGCAGGTGCTGCAAAGAGATCTGTTGATCTTTCTAACACTCAGTATGTTGAGGGTATCGTTGACTATACTCGAGTCCTTAATTCAGAACAAGTTCTCCTGCAGGCCGATGAACGTTTAGCCATTGCAAGGGGGGATATTTCTCAAGGGTTGATTAGTACCTACAAAGCCCTCGGTGGAGGTTGGGAATGCTGTATCCCAACATGTGAATCGTCTTTCCAAAATACCAATTTTTGAGTTTACTTCGGTATAGATGCATGCTACACTCAATAGTGCTCAACTACTAGAAGGTGATTCATATGACTATTAAGGCTCCGGGAAAACTTGAAGTTGTCTGTGGTTCCATGTTTTCAGGAAAAACTGAAGAGTTAATTTACCGACTAAGACGTGCAGAATATGCTAAAAAGAATGTGATTACTATTAAGCATAAAATCGACAACAGGAAGTCATACTCTTGCATCGTCAGTCACGACGGTGGTCAACGCGAGGCATATCCCGTTTCCAGTTGTGAGGAAGGGTTGCAGGCACTAACGGCTCTAGTAGACGATCAAACTGTCGACGTTATCGGAATCGACGAAATACAATTTTTCCCTATAGAAACGGTACCGATCATTCAACGTCTCGTTGATGATGGTTTACGAGTGATAGTTGCAGGACTGGATCTCGATTTCAGAGGAGAACCGTTCGGTATAGTTCCTAGGTTGATGGCACTAGCTGATGAAGTAAAGAAGCTCCGCGCTGTTTGCTTATCGTGTGGTGAGGAAGCTAATTTCACGCAGCGACTGATCGACAATCAACCTGCAGGCTACTATGATGAGACAATTCTTGTCGGTGGACAAGAATGCTACGAACCGAGATGTAGGCTCTGTTATCAAATCGACGTCAAACCTTATTTGCACGTATCACAAACTTGCTCTGTCTAAGACCCCGATTAGAATCTCAAGCTACACCTAAGGAACCTAAAAAATAAATTGTGCATTTTGACAGCACCAATTCCCCGGCACCTCATCGAGGATATTAGGAGCTCCATAGTAAATGGGAATCACACCTGCAGCAAAACAGTCGAATATCTTCTCGGTGATAATTTGGTATAGATACCAGCTAACTTTTCCCCAAGATAATCTCTCCAAGGTTCCACTTCATTTTTTCTTTGGAAATTCTCCATTTTATCGTGGAACGGCGCAGGGTCTTCTTACATAAATATGTTACCTTCGTTTGAACCATGCCTTTTTTTATTTGTTTTGACAGATCGTATATTTTAGGTTTCCACATTAAAACCAGCAGTAAGTACTCGAGGGAGGCTTGTTACGTCCACTTTCTTTCCTTTTTGAATAAGTTTATGGTCGTTGTTAGTTGTACAATAATAGTTTAAGAGTACAGGGTTCCCCTGTTTCATTTCGTATTTATTACGTTCTAAGAAAAATGGATCGTTATTCCCCCATGTTTTTGGGGGCTCATAGAAACGTTCAATTGCTGAAGAGCTGCGTGGATACGCATCTGCTAATTGTTCAATTGAATCACTTTTACCACCTAGAAATGAAAAATTGATCCAAGTTATTTCTAAGTTTGTTGGCGTTCTATCGCTTTCACTATCTAAAAAACCTAAGTAGTGTGTTCCACCATACCAGGTCAGTTTTCGGATGTGAGAAGAAAAATAACGAATCGTGAATTTTAAATCGGGAATAGTCATACAATCTTTAATGAATCGTTTAACAATTGGTTCTTCAATGGTTGGGCTGTCAAAACAGTAGAGGTTAACTTCTCTAACGTTAATATCTTGATAGTCTTTTTTTCTGATAGTAAAATGATTTGAAAGTGCCTCTGCAAAACGTTGCGCCGCACATCCACCAATTCCTTGTCCGCAAATCTCCACTTTAAGGTCGTCTGGAGTGTTGACCCTATTCGCTATACTTATAAAGTGACTGATAATAGAACGATTTTGTTCTTCGAACGCAATTTCATCAGTCTTGCTCCAAAAGCTCCAGCTTGCACTTGATTGAGAATTGGAATTGTATATTGGTATATCTTCATCTTGATATGTTCCCCTAAACGAAATATTCACGAGATTGTGACATTCCGATATCTCTGGTTGGGGAATCGAAGCAAAAGCCTTGATACCCTTCTCATTGAAAACGAGATGTCCCTCAAAGCAGGTTGGTAAACCATTATTGTCTAAACTTGGAAAAAGAATTCCCTGTCTAAATTGGTGAGCGTCAGTGCGGAATAATCCGAATACATACTCTCGAGCAAATTGTTCTATAGGGCCAAATCTTCGAAGCTGGTGTATGGGTAAATCCGAGTAGGCAGACTTTTTCCAGTTGTAATAAACAAATTTCTTGCACGACTCTAAAAAGAGTAAATCACCGTATAGCTGATCGGTATAGTGCCTATCTGATGGGCAGTAAGCACCGCCAACATCTATGGTCCTCAGGATATCAAGAATAAATAGTACACTTTGCTCACAAAGTTTTTTTGGAACACCTTCTGGTAATCTGCTTGCTAAGATTTTGTAAGCAATACCACTGGGCTTTTTCAGGAGTGTTTCAATATCTCTGTGCGTCATATTTGCAACGATACCGATAATGACAGCTTGTAGGTCAGGGTATGTGAGCCTTATGGCATGATCTAAACCGTAAAATCGAAATACTTCTTCAACATGTTCTCTTTTGAAAGATTCAATAAGTAAACCCTTAGCGATATCAGCACAAAAGTTCTGGTAACCGTTAATATTGAGGGTTGAAATATTTAGCTTTGGATCAGGATTAAGGATCATCTCTATGATTGTGTACAGATGCTCTTTAACGGGGGGAAGTCCTTGTTCAGATGCACAGGTGTTTAGATCGTTATATTCGTGGATTTTTTCTTTCAATTTTTTACTTACCACTTGAACCTTTTTTGCTGTCGTTTCGAATAGCGCTTTTCGTTCTTCGACTTCGTTTTTAGATTGGCTGTATAAGCTTGATGAGCACGAAGTTGAGGTTTCAAGAAAGTTAGGAAGTCCAGAATCAAGCATTTCTATAGTATGCGACAGAAGGTGAGAAAATTTTTCTATTCGATTTGAATATGTCATATAGTACTCGAAGGGAGTTGGCGTGGTGCCGGCATAGCGCATGATTTCATCGGCGATGTTCTCAATATGTTTGAGAGCTGTTCTCGTGCTTTGACCACTTCTGCTTCTTTGCAAAGCTTGAACTGACGCCGAAACAATACTTGAGATCCCCTCCTTTGGGTTTGAGTATTTACTTATGATGGTACCATGTTCATCCTGATGGGGACGCTCATTAGAACCAAGTTGTGCTAGGATTGACATTTCTCCCGTCATTTTTGATAAACGTTCATTAATCGTCATATCTCCTCCCCATTATTGTCTGTTGAGATTAATTGTACCCTCAACCTCACGGAAGTCAAAATCGTAAGGTTGTTTGTGAAGTTTAAATTTTAGTAGAGATACAACATTTGGAAATAGATTTCATCAAGAAAAATGAGAAGTTAAATTATTAAGCTAATTAAAATTATTATTAACCTATTTTTAGCCCTTTTATTTCCTGCCAGTTTTGTCTCCAAACTGAGCTTCGGAAGCAGTGAAAGGGCTTAAGTTGACGGCATTGGAGGAACATTGGCCCTAATCGCTACATAACACTGTTGAATATTTGTTTTAATCCAACACCATTAGGTAGCAATTAGAGAGTTAGGACTAGTTATTATAGAGCACCGTCAATCCAATAGATAAAGTCTTGCTTTGATCCCGGTCCATGCCTTTTGACTTCTTTTCCATCTTTTAAAAGAATCACAGTAGGGATCTTTTTGACATTGTACTTATTGGCGACTGATCTTGAGTGGTCAATATTTACCTTCGCGAACTTGGCTTTTCCTTTATAACTGTGTGCTAGTTGGTTGAAAATAGGTTTTAGCTTTTTACAAGGACCACACCAGTCAGCGTAGAAATCAACAATAACAATTCCACTTTTTGTAAAATCATTAAAGTCATTACTTGAAATATAAGCAACGGTACCGTCACCTTGCTGTTCTTGTGTTTGGGGTTTTTGCAAATCTGTCTCAGCAGAAAGTGGGGATTGGGCAAATATTGTTAAACATGCAATAAATAACGCATAAATAAGTTTCATAAACGACTCCTTATAAATAGTTGTTTAATAATGTGTTATTATACCAGAATCAATGATTAAGAACAAATCGGTGTATACCGATCAACCTATTTCTGTAAAATAATATTTTTAGCTTCGGAACGACTTTTTCTTATCGCCTTTTTTTGAGGACAGTTTGAAACGTTTAGGAATCCAAAATTTGGTTGTTGGCTTTCTGATCGAGAGCTTTATGATTAAAATAGATAAACTCAATAAAATAGAGGAGTTAATGGCTGTCTGGGATATGAAAAAGTCTTGACATCTCACGGGAATATTTGGTAGTTCTAGCTATAGAAAGATTGTATAGGTGGGCTTTATTATAATCTCATTGTTAATGGGTTAGTGTTGTTTTTTATATGATACTAACATGAACTTTACTTGGCACAAGACTTGCTTTTAATGAGCATAGCGGAGATCAATAGCTACCTTTTCGGCCAGGAGGGCTGTTAACCACTTCAAGGAGAGAACAATGAGTAAGAATATATTTACGAGTTTTACGGTTTTAGGGCTTTTAACTTTGGCTATGCTAGTAAGTCCTTCGGAGGCTTCTGCATATATAGGTCCTGGTCCTGGACTATCATTTATAACGACTCTTATAGGCTTTTTGGTTGCTATCTTTACATCGTTGTTTGTCATTATTATTTACCCTATACGAAAATTCTTGAAGCGTAAGAAGCAAACTGTTAAAGACCCCCAACCTGTGGTGAATCAGAACGTGTCTGAGGAAAGTACAACTTCCGACAAGAAGTAATGTATATACTTAATAAAGAGGTGAGAGATGGCAGTATTAATCGAAAGCATACAAAGCAGTTTGTCTTATTACGCTAATGATGGGGTTATCATTTTGTTTTGGGCACTCGTATTATCAGTCGTTTCAATGCTCATTTATAAGTTAACATCACCGCAAGAGCGGCTTCGTGTGTTGAAGCAGGAACAAAAAGAAATCCAAGAGCTTATGAAGGACGAAGAGGTGATGGAAGAACAGGCAGTTTCCCTTGCAGGAAAACTGCTAAAAGTTTCATTTAGAAGAGTTTGTTTAACTTTTTTTCCGGCAATCATGTCAGGTGTCCCAATACTGCTAATGTGGGGGTTTTTATCATATAATTTTGATCGAGCGACTCCTCAAGGTGGGGATATCATTAGCATGAATATTTCTCCTACTGTTGAAGGTGTTTACGTAAATAACCAGTTTTTAGCTTCTGATAAAGAAGGTGATATTGCGTTCAATTGGCCTTCAGAAGGGAACCTGAGAATGGGCGATAGACATGGACGAGAGATTTTTGATGTTAACAGGAGTAAACCAGAATATTTTATCAATAAATGGCAGTGGTGGAATGCTATAATCCCCAGTCCCTATGGATATATCTCTAAGAATGCTGATGTTGACATGATATGGATTAATCTACCCATGCGAGAATATTTTTCTTTTGGACCTTGGTGGTTACGTAGTTGGTTCGTCATTTTCGTGTTAGGGATGATCACATTTTCGTTCTTGATAAAATTTGCCTTTAAAATTGAATAAATTTAGAGGAGTAGTTGGTATGGGACAGATGGAAGTGAGTCCATGGTTAGATAGGTGGGGAAAAAGAGTATGCAACCACCCGAAATTCTGGATTAAACTAGGAAAGTTTGAAAATACAATGCTATCTGACAGCTTGGCAGAAATTCCTGTGGTA
>JAJFMC010000370.1 GCA_021772365.1 Chlamydiota bacterium | reverse complement strand
ATGAGGGTTCCAAAGAGTCAGGTTCTCACGAATTGTACCTTGAACAAAAAGTGCCTCCTTTTCAGCTATTGCTACGGCTCTTTGCGTAATGGTTAAAGGCTTGCTGAAAATATTATGTCCATCATACAGAACTTTTCCACTTCGAGGATAATATTGACCTGCAATTAAACGCATGAGAGTAGACTTACCGCTACCGTTGGGACCGGTAATTCCTAAGAGTTCTCCTGGCTCAACTTTAAAGCTGATATCGCAAATTAAGGGTTCATCGAGGGGCTGATACCCGAAAGATATATTATCAACAACGATTTCCCCTTTAAGATCAAGGTGTGTGTGGTTTTCTAAAGAATTTTCTTTAGATTCAACCATGGGATCTAAAGTATTTGTCATGACATCGTCAATACGCATAAGGTCCATCTTCAACATAGGTAATTGCAGACCGACACTGATTAAATTATCGACGGGCTGAGTGATAAAGCTAATAAGAATTTGAAGGGTTACATACATACCAGCAGTCAAGGACCCGTAGATAACCTTCCAACCAACAAATGAGATAAAAAAAATGGATATTAACATTTCAGAAAAACTTGAAATAGATTGAATGAGAGCGTCACGTTTTCCTATAGCCTGCTGCGCGTTAATCAAGGCACTATTCGTACCGATGATCCTTTGAAACATAAATGACTCACTTCCAGCAAGGCGAATTGTTTCAATGTTTGTAACAGCATCTATGGATAGGCCCGAGTATTGCGCTACTAGCTGCTCGGACTTAGCGTAGATATTTTTTCTAAGTCTATTCTGAACAATTAAGATAATGATGTTATAGAAGATAATAGCCAAGGTGAGAAAGGCTATAGTCGAGTCATACTGATTGACGATTAAAAGATAAGCAACAATTAGTGTAATGCTCAAAACGGCTTTTGTAAGATTACCTGCAACGAATGAAGCAACCTGTACATTTAAATTCATACGTCGCATAATTTCACTTAAATGCCTCTGATGGAAAAAAGCTAGGGGGAGCCGCATGATATGTTGGAAAAATTGTGTCGATAAAGCGATAGAAATTTTTACTCCAGTTCTATTTAGCAAGTACCCTTGTAGCCATGAAATCGAAAAATTGGAAATGACTAATGCAAAATAACTCAGCAAAAACAGACCTATCCATGTCGCTTCTGGAGGAGTTATAATTTCATCGACAAACAGTTGTGAACACATTGCAAGGGCTAGGCCTACAAACACCATAAGGACTTCTATTGCTAGAAAAGCTGCGATTGGTCCTTTCAAAGTCTTCATTTTGCTTAGAAGAGGTCGTAAAAACTGCGGTTTTACTCCCCCTTTCTGAAATTTCTCTGTTAATTCAAATGTTAATACTGTTCCACTATAGTGTTTTCTAAACTCATTGATCTCTAATTCACGGGGACCTGTATTTGGATCGTTAATAAAAACTTTTTTTTTATGAAATCCCTCTAAAACAACGAAGTGGTTATTATCCCAGTGGACGATTGCCGGGTAATTGATCTCGTTATAAAGTTCTTCTACTGTTGCAATATACCCTTCTGAACTAAACCCGTAGTGTTCCGCTGCTTTGATAAGATCGTAGGCATCGGTTCCATCTCTTGTAACACCACATTGATAGCGTAGTGTCGCTGCGGGTATATATTTTTTATAATACGCTAATACAATCATGAGTGCTGCAGAGCCACATTCAGTTGCTTCCATTTGTATGCGAGTTGGAGTGTGAGCTCTGTTTACACGTCGAAATTTATCAAAAAAACCGCTGATGATTCGCAAAATCATAAATCTGTATCCTCAACTGCAGGTAGTTCTCTGATATCTCCAATATCAATCCAACACAAGTTAGTGTCTGGAGTCAATAACGATCCTGTGCTGAAGTGCAGTCTTGATAAATTTTCGGCATAGTTACGTTTGAGTAATACTAGGGTTTCTCTGGAAGTTGTAAGATTATTCTCATAGTCTATTAAATTAAAAAGAGAGCCTATTCCCTCCTTCAATCTCTTGCCCTCATCTACAACAAGTTTCTCAAATCTCTCTACAGCTTTTCTTGCTTCTTTAACTTCTTGTATGATGTGAAAATGGCTCAGAGAGAGGCTCATAACATCTGCCGTCACCTTTTGTTGCAGCTCTATTGTTTCAAACTCCGCCTTTTTTAGATCTGCGGAAATACGACGGTAGCGCCCTTTGGCTTCATTATTACAAAATGGCATCGAAAATGAAACCCCCACGACACCTCTTCTATCTGGGGTTCCTATATCACCACCGGAAAAGAACTTTCTAGAAGGACGCCCCCTCCTATAATTTGTAACATTGTATTCTGCAATGAGGTCCAGTTCCGGCAAGAGATCGTTGCTTGCCCCTTTTAAAAGGTACTTAAATTCTGTTTCTCGAAATCGCGAAGCAATAATATCATTTCGATAGCGATATGAAAAGCAGATCAACTGATTCATGTAATTGCAAATTTCAACTGTTTCGGCAATTTCAGGAAAGCCTTCAACTGCTTCATAAGTGTTTTTGGAGATACATTGCGTTGGAATAACTCCTAGAGAAAACTTTAGTAGTTGCATGTCTCGATATAACCCCTGAAGAGAGACTGTATAGTTTACCTGAGCTGTTGATAGGTTAGCCAGAGGTTGATTAATTTCAGACTTGGCAAGCTGATCTTCCTCTACGAGGCGAAGCGTTTTTTTATACAGGTTCTGAAAAGCTATTACCGTTTTCTTACGTATTTCAACAATTTCTTGTGACTGTACGACGTTCCAGTAATTAATAATCGTTTCTAAAACCCGTTCAGAAATACTGTGGAGGGCGTCGTAATAGCTTGCTTTGTATGCCACCTTCCCTGCTAGCTCTGCTGTTGTAAAGGGGCCATATAAAAAACCACGTAGAAGCGGTTGCGTCAGGCTGAAATTGAGGGTACCCTCGTTGTAGGGAATCAAGTAATTACCGGGATCTTTCACTTGGTTAATGCTTGTACCGATGGCAACGCTTGTTCCGGAACGGAAATATTTTGATTCACTAATTGCAGCTTCTGTAATATTTCCACTCAATTTCGTTGCAAAATTTGGACTTTGAGAGTTGGCAATATTGGTATTTTCTAAGACCACAGCTGTTTCAAGATCAAAGGCTCCGGAAATTTCCTGGACAACCCCTTTTTGTCTATCCACTTCTTCAATGGCAATTTTGATGCCTACCTGATTTTTCAGAGTAAAAGCGATGGCATTTCTAAGTGTTAGAGCTGAATTTTCTCCGCATGGATTAGCTACAGACTCTTGGTCTTCGATAACATATTCTTCAGACTCTATTTCAGCGTTCAATCCATTCATCATGCCGACTAGCCCCAAAAGAACGATCGGTATTTTTATGATATGTTGTATGTTCATAAGTAATGACTTTTTTTCACATGTTTTCATTCTTGCTAACGTCTATGGTTTGCTCGTATTCATTTCAGCTTTATTTCCCTTGCCACCGGGAAGCCACCACTCAGGAAATAGGTAGGAGATAGGCCTCCTTTTTTCCACAGTCAATCGTAGTGTAGCGAGTAATCCAGTGTGTATGTGTATGTCAGGACCTTTTCCTGAAGTCCATCGAAATCCACTAGGTGTGGAGGCGTCTTTTTCCGGTTTAACAATGATTTCTATAACCGCATCGTGCGATGCTTTAAGAAATTCAACTAATTCCTCGGAGTGAACAATGCTGTATATATGTGAGTCAGAGACGGGATAATGAGAAACTGCAGTGACCACACCTTCAAGGTAGCCATATTTTTGAGAGTCAACGAGTGAAAGCTCTATATATGCGTCTGTTCCGACTTTAACTTTACTTCCATCGTTAGAAGAAGTGTAACAATAAAAAATATAATCCTTATCTTCCTCAAAAGTTTTTTCCATTAAAACAATGGACTGCCCTTCTTTCACTTCCTCGCCGATTCTTACCTGCAATTCCAAAATTCTCCCTTTAATAGGGCTTAGAATTTTGAAATAGCTTGACTTAGCCTCCAACTCCGTGACATCGTTAAAAGCATCATAGTAAAAGCGTTTATAATTTTTTAGTTCATCTGATTTGTAGCTTTGCTTTAGCTCTTCTTCATTTTTTTTAAGCTTCACTTGTAAATTTTGAATGGTTATTTCCTCCTCCATTAGCTCTACCTCTGCATTTTGAAGCATGAGAGCAGAAATCAACCCTTCTTTATATAATTTTTTTTTCGATTTTAAATCTTTTTCCAAACCAGGTAAATTTTCTGTTCTCTGTTCAATTTCAAAAAGTGTAGCTTTGGAGTCACTTTTTAGAGTTGTTATCCTCCTTCCTAGTTCTTCCTGGTTCATTATTTTAGCATCTAAATAGTCTTTTTCCAGTATTTCAAGTTTTTTCTGAGAGTTTTTTAACTCTACTTCATGTTGTAAATCATAAATTGTTGCAATAGTGTCTCCCTTTTCAACAATTTGTCCCGGCATGACCCTCAAATCCATAATTCTTCCTTCGACCTTTGAGGGTAATCCTAAAACGCCTTCAGTTGTCAACGCGATACCCTTCCCCATCACTTGTATGGATATAGAACCAAAAACCGTCCATAATCCAACTATGAACATAAATGCAATGAAGGTAGCGATAACAATCCAGGAATTGTAAGACACAACAACCATATTATCCTGAAAGTCGTTTAACCGGTAATCTCTGCTGGTGGGGTCAGGCCGATTTGTATCCTCTTCTGCCATCTATTTAAAGAGCCTCCGTTTGAGTTTTTGGAAAAAACCTAACGTACCCTTCGATTCACCTTGACCATCGGCAATCTCTTCTAAACTTGAAGCTGGGTTTTCGATAAAGACATGCATAGTAAGGTCATAAATCAGGTGAGTTACAAAATCACCAGCTGGGGTATTAAATTCCTTGGAAAACTTTTCATTGAGTTCATCGATTGTATGTTCCCCATCTAGTAAGTTCCAGATAAAGTATGCATGGTTGGACAGCTGGTAAAAACTCAAAGTTTCTGGATTTTTAAGCGTATAACTAGAACCTTTTTCTCCTCCTTTGGTTGCAGATATTTCAACCGAGGGTAAGCGTTTGGGACGCATCCTTTGACGAACAATATCGATATAAAACTTTGACAAGTCTGTGTATTGATAGACGATTTTTTTTAGATCTTCACCTTTAGCCTCGAGCAATGTACAGTCTTTTGTCGTCACAACTGTTGCTGTTCTTCGAACATTTATTAGTAGAGAGCTTTCTCCAAGGATTTCTCCTGCATCGAGTATTTTCAGGACATGCTTTTCCTCATCAACCTCATGAGACACTTCTACTTGTCCTTTTAATATGAAATAGCAGATGTCACTAATATCCCCTTCTTGGATGATAGTGGTCCCTTTAGGGACCTCTTTTTCGATAAGAAGGTTTGCAATGGAACGGATTTTTCTGTAGTTAAATGCAGCGAAAGGAAAAAGCCTTTTGATGAAGCCATAGTGACTCATTCTTTTGGAAATTTCTATAAATGCAAGCATTAGATCCGGATGATCTTTTAATAATTCCAAGTACTCATGCACATTGAATTCGTATAAGATCATGGGTTCGAGAGCCCTGATGTTAGCAGACCTGACCCATGTTTCATAGAACGATGGCTTATCACCTAAGCCAATGATATCGCTAGGTCCCATTAACACGATGATTTCTTTTTCGCCGGTATCGCTTATTTTAAAGACTTCTGCAGTCCCTCTTATAATGATAAAAGCTGTTTCTGCTTTTTCATTCTGCTTAACAATATAATCATTGGCAACGTAGGTTTCCTTTTTCGCTATGGAGTGTAAGGCGTTTAGCGAAGTTTCATTGACTTCCTTTAGAATGGCAACGCTTTTTAGGTCTTTATAACCTATGGATTTCATTTTACCTCCTAAGCTTTTATACCGATCGTAATTCAAAATAAGTTAATAAAGTCCTGATACTCAGAACTATCATCTAACTACACCCAAATTTTCAAATTATTTGGGTATAAGCTTTAAAGCATGATCATACCTTTCAGAGCCATTGGAGTCAAAAATTAATTTGTCGCTAAGGATTAAGTTGATAAGTTTTTCAAAACCCAAATACTCAACTTGTCTGGGTATAGAATCACTTTGACACCGTTGAATAGCAATCAGGATCTATTCATGCTTTGAACATTATAAATAGTTCTTGTAATAAACATATACCATTGATAGATTACATATACCTGCTATATTATAAATTAAATCACACGTAATTAATTCAAAAACAACACGCAACATATCTACCCTTCTTTGAAGGATTTAGGAGAAACGCGTTTAAATAATAATGCATACTAAACAGAGAGATCACATAATGACTATACATTCAGCTTTATCACCTGCCAGTGTAAACCAAAATTTACAATTAACAAATCTTACTGACTGGATCAAACAAGCGAAAAGCATGCTGGCAGAATCCCCTCACTCAGCCCAAGACTGGATGGCCTGTTTGAAAAATCACCCCAAGCTAGCTGAGTACTTAAAAAAAGATGCAGGTGTTGGAGAACGCTACACCGTTGGTCAACATACGACCATGGTCTTAGATGTGGCCAATCGCTACCGCGATACATTTGAAGAGCAGACAAGTTTTTTACTTTCATGGAACGAGTTTCTCTTTTTCTTGTCATTACACGATATTGGAAAAGGAGTGGCTTTAGAAAAAAATAATGATCCATTTTCCACATCAATCACCAAAAAAGAAAATGAACTCAAAGAAACCCAAGATATTATCAATTCAATAGCAAAAGACCTGGATATTCACCCAAATACTATACAGCTATTTATGGAGCTAGTGAAATACGATACTCAAGGGGAATATTTAAAAGACGACATCAGTGAAAAAGAAGCCTTCGACAAAATTGTAGAAAACGCTACAAATGCCTATGTTTATCCGCAACATTTTTACGCCTTACTTACGGCATTCCATGCTTACGATGCAGCCTCATATCCTTTCTTGATGTACCGGATCTTTGATACCAGCACAGGTAAGCTCAAGCATGTAGAAGTAAATGCCAAAAAAATCGAGCGCTTAAACGAGATACTTAAAGAAGTGGAATATGGAAGAAAAGTTTTTGACCAATTATTAACTGATGTCTCTGAACAGAAAAAGACCATTGAAGAGTTCTTTTGTGAAAACCTTCAACCTCTCGCCAGGTTCCTTCAATATAACCACAAAGTTCTTCTCAAATTACCCGAAGAACAACGAGAGAATTATAAGGAAACCTTCCGTAAAATAAAGACAGGGTTCAGGGATATCCTTTTAGCAATTGCAAAGAAAAACGTTAAAACCAGCAATTTCCCCAACAGTCGG
>JAJFMC010000369.1 GCA_021772365.1 Chlamydiota bacterium | reverse complement strand
AAATTCTTTTTTCGTTCGTGGGTACCCCCTATCTTTGAACATTTTGTCGAGCCACTTCTTTACCTTGTGATCTGATGGGATCATCTTATCTTCATAGGACTTTCCATAAATAGGAGATGCCCATACCGATAAGAGCAAATACAATAAAAATAGGGTGTGATTTGATTTCATGAATTACGTTTTCTTTTTTTGGGGTGCTTAATAGCGATAACCTTGACTTCATAAATAACATCACGACTGGCAAGGGGGTGGTTGGCATCGAGAGATATGGATACTTCACTAACCCTTGTGATCGTAAAGGGATAAGGTTGTTTTAATGACCTTAATGGAACAGTTAATTGCATTCCGACTCTAGGTATTAATCCACTCGGTAGCTTTTCAAGTGGAATTTCAATCAGTAAACTACCATCGATTTTCCCAAATGCTTCTTCCGGCAACAAACGAATACGCTTTGTTTCTCCGACCTTCATGTCAATGATCTGTTCGTCTAAAGCGGGAAATATTTTCCCGCTTCCAACAATTAAGACGTAATGTTTTGTTTCGTGGCTGCGATCAAAATAAAGTCCGCTATCGACCTGTCCGACATAGGTAATGGCGATTTTATCGCCTTTTCTGACAATGTCATCATCATTACCCATTTACCACTCCCTTAAAATAGGACGTGTCAAACAAGTCGCGCCTCCTTCAGCCTTCAATGAGATCTCATCACCTTTATAGGTATACACTTTGATTCCAGCCTCTTCCATTCGCTTTTTTGTAATAGGGTTCCCTTCAACTGTCAAACAAACTCCTGGACGTATACACAACACGTTAGGTCCCATTGAAAGAAACTCTTCATCAGGAACCTCAATTAACGTAAAATCTCTTTCCTTTAACGTTTTAACAAAAGGTACGGATAAAAAGCGTAAGTTCACAAGCGCTGTGACGTTGTCAACTAAACTGATCATCGACTGTAGATGCAAACAAGATTCCTGTCCTTCCCAGTAGGGGAGATCTACTGCTATCACTTCGATACCAAGAGGTTCTAGTGCTTCACGTAGTTGATTAAATCCTTCTTTATTGGTGCGGAATCCTTGTCCCACAGCCAACGTCTTTTCATCCAACCAAAGGAGGTCTCCACCTTCAGCTGTCGCATCGCCATGTAGGCGGTAATATGTGGAGATCCCTAGTGTTTGGAGGCAACTCTCTACAGCCTCTTCCTCACCGCGACGTAAAATCTTACCCATACGTAAAATAACAGCACCTCTTTCAGTGATGATCACAGGATCATGAACGTAAACGGAATCTGCGAGATAGGGAAGTTCCTCGTTATGGTAGTAAACCTCAGCGCCTTCATGTTTCAAAATGTCGACGATTTGCTCATGTTCTTCCTTAGCGATGCTAAGTATGGGTCGGCTCGTGTAATGCCATTTGATAAGATCACTTACAACAAATCCATTATCAGGAGCACGAACCAGTACTTTTTTCAAAGGAGCAATCATACTTTGTGCTCCGTATTCGACCGTTTTACCACACTGTGGCACAGTTATAAATGCGCAGATCAACAATGAATGTAGAAGATAATGATATAGGTGCCTCATCGATATACCCCTTGTTGTTTGTTCCCTCGATAAGTAAAAAGGAGGAGGTACTTGCTGTCAATGGTTCTTTATTGATTTCCTAATTCATTATTCTTTATTGTTCGTAGTGAGGGTTGTGTTTAACAATAGGGACTATGAAAGCTATTATTTTTGCTGCAGGGTGTTCGTCTAGACTGGAAGAGCTTACCAAGGATCTTCCCAAGTGTTGTTTAAAACTAAGCGATGATCAAACCATCTTGCAACGAGCCCTTACTTTTCTCAGAGCAAACAACATTCAACGAATTATCATCGTCACGGGTTTTGCATTCCAACATATTGACAAGGAAATATTAGCGTGGCAGGGGCTGTTTGATTCGATAAAAACAGTATACAATCCTCACTATGAAAAGAGAAACAATATCTATACCGCTTTTCTGATTAGAGACCTTATCGATTCCGATACAATTATCTTAAATTCGGATTTGGTATTTGATCCGAAAATATTGGAAATAGCAGTAGGTACTGTCAACAGCAGCAAAGAGAGCTTCCTGGTTGTGGATGACCAAAAACAACTGGTCGATGAAGATATGAAAATCATAGTAGATGACTCAGGCAAAGTAGTTCGTGTTCACAAGTCCCTGGATAATGCAACTGCATATGGCGAATACGTAGGGATTTTAA
This sequence comes from Chlamydiota bacterium, assembly GCA_021772365.1. Lineage (GTDB taxonomy): Bacteria > Chlamydiota > Chlamydiia > Chlamydiales > Criblamydiaceae > JAJFMC01. The sequence goes on along the minus strand of JAJFMC010000369.1, from coordinate 1,708 downwards.
GGTTAGCAGGAAATGATCTAACCATTTTTAAACAAAGCCTCGAAACAATGATCGAAAGAGAAGACTTCGGAAAATATTATGAAGATGCTATCGATGAAAAATTAATCGATATGAACATCACCTATATTTCAACACAGGGCCTGCCATGGACAGAGGTCGATAGCAAGGTTGATTACAACAAAGCGATAGAACAGGTAGGTCAAAGCTCATGAGAGAGATACCCGTACCCCTAAAGTTGCAAATTCCTGAAGACTACCCAAGCCTAATCAATTGCCTAATAGAACTCATCGAGGAAGAGAAAATTACATCTCTCACCATTATTGCAGGAACGTATGCTCGTGAGAGTTTAGCAAAACAAATACATCAAGACCTCAGCAAAGTTGTGAGTGACCTCCAGTATATCGAAGATATCGAATCTATAACGAATACATACGATTGGTTACTTGCTATCGGAGGAGGAAAGTTCCTTGATAAAGCAAAAGTCACCGCTAAAAATAATGAAGCTCACCTCATCGCCATACCGACACTTATCTCCCACGACGGCATCTGTTCACCAGTAGCCGTCATCAATGGAAAAAGCACGGGCGCTGTAATGCCCGAAGCTTTAATCGTTCCGTTGTTTATCATCGAAAAAAATGAGCTGCCGATGATCCAAGCGGGGATCGGTGATCTGGTCGCTAACTTGTCTGCAATCGAAGATTGGAAGCTCGCTAAAGTGCGAAAATCGGAAAAAATCGACGATTTCGCCATCATGCTCTCAAGAAGAGCAGCGATGAACGTCCTTCAGCATTTGGAAGCAGACTTGAAAGCAAAAAGTGATCCAAAAGAAATCATCTACACAAAGAACTTTCTCAAGTCACTGATAGAAAGCCTTGCCCTTTGCGGAATTGCTATGAGTATTTCCGGAAATTCGCGGCCTTGCTCCGGTGCTGAACATATGCTCTCACACGCCATCGATGAGATCTATGGGCCTGGCACCAAAGCAAGTCACGGCATACAAGTGATGATAGCCACTGTATATCTGGAAGAATTACGTGGCTATGATCTACTTGACAACCTCTATAACGCAAGTTCTGTCAATCTAGAAAGGTCCTCATTTGATTCAAGATTAAAAAAGATTCTGATCCAACTAGGCCTTCCAACAAGCTTTGAAGAAATCAATATCACCAGTGAAGAACTCAAAGAGATCATGATCCTAGCTCCAAAGACGAGACCCGAAAGGTACACCTTTTTAGACTGCTTAAAATGAACTCCTATTCACCATCAGATGATGATTCATCACTTGAGCTTGAACTGGCTTACACATTCGCTTCTATTCCTTGCAAGCAGCTTTCAAACACTTTTTCGTATTTGGATAGATGATCAAGTGCAATGTCAAAAAAAGTTGCTGCTTTCATAGCAGCCCTACCTTCAGGTTTCAATCGGTTTACCATCACCAGTTACAACCATATGAACTTTAATTCCACAAAAGTATCGCTTTTTTGATGCTGCGTACCCAATGTACTCTTTTCTTACAAAAATCTTTCGCTTATCAATACGACTTCTTTACGCCCCAGTCTGCATCATCTTCTCTTCGGTAATCTTTGATAGTATTTGCAATTTCAGAGTCCGTCTTTTTCTTGCCTGGTGCAAGTGATTGAATGGCTTTACCATCAAAAGCAAGGTCAGTTCCAAAATCGGGAAGGATTTCTTGAAGAGAGATGACCAT
>JAJFMC010000368.1 GCA_021772365.1 Chlamydiota bacterium | reverse complement strand
AAGGTTGAAAGAACTGTGAGGATCAATGGTCCTGTCCATGTCAATGCAGGATTATTGCCGCTTTTGTCAGCAACGAGAAGCATCGGACCCAGACCTGTACCTGCGATGATAGCTATCATCGACCACATTTCGATCACACCATTTCCTTTTGATAGTTTTTCGTAAGGAAGAACTTGTGGGAGAATTCCATATTTTGCCGGACCAAACAGGGCGGATTGGAGGCCCATCATTCCAAGTAATGTGTAGGGTAGTATGAGGTGGGTAGGTGAAAAAAATAGGCTGACTGTCGCTAGTGCCATGAGTCCAACTTCCAGTGCTTTCGTCCAAATGATTACATGGTGCTTACTATTTTTGTCAGCGAAAGATCCTGCTGGAATAGAAAAAAGGAGGAAGGGGATGAGGAAAACGAGTAAGGCGAGGGTGGCCTTCATTTGGGAGTCGTATTCGAAAGATCCCGGGTCGACAAGGGTACGCGTAGCAAGGGTGAAGACAATGAGTTTCCACGCGTTATCATTGAATGCACCCATAAATTGTGAAAAAAGTAGTCCGCGAATGGGATGTTTATAATGTGGAACAGTTGTTTGACTAGTGGTCATCGGTTTTTTCCTAATTATCGAGGCTCTTGCACGATTATGGTACGAAATTAAATTAATTTTAAGCTAAAGTTTAGATGTCACCGGAGTTTTTACGAAAAATGGAAAAAGAAATAATTGAACAACTGCAGAATTTTTCTTTGCAAGATGATTACCTTCAGCAGTTACGGACGTTGACAGATAAAATTTTAAAGCAGCCTAATCCTGAAGAAGCTCTTGATGATATGTTCGGTATCTTAGAGCGTTATCCCGATGAAGAGCTTGGATCGCCGGGTCCTTTGGTCCATGCTATTGAAAAGTGTCGAGGGTACGAAGAAGTGCTTTTTGATTCGTTGAAGCGTCAGCCTGGAACTTTGACGGTATGGATGCTTCATCGTCTTATCAAATACGATCCAAAGCCTCGTTATGTTGAAGCGCTGCGTGGGGTTATAGCTCACCCCAGCATCAGTGAACAAACAAAAGAAGATGCTGAAGTGATTTTTTCTTGGGTAAAGAGTACTTCTACCTCTTAACTTTGTCTGGAATTAATCAAAAATCTGATGCCAATCGTGCCAGCAGCGCCAACAATGGCTGGTAGTGGTGTTTTTAACAGCCATATGCATTGATCTTGAAAAAATTTAAAAAACGAGTTTGTCACCGGTTCACGTGAAGCAATATAGAAGACTATGGATTGTCCGAGAACTCCCCCTCCTACACCTGCTATAGTGTCGGTGAGTGTTTCTGAACAGTCATCTCTATTCGATACATGCCAAATTGCAGCCAGAAGACCAACACTTCCCCCTCCCCCTATCGAGTAAAAGTTTTGTCCAAGAACGACATCATTTGCCAGTTTTATGGCTTCGTCTGGAGTGTAAATTGGGGCTGTCATTGCTATCTCCTTTGTGAAATAAAATCTATAAACATGTGCACTTTAGGGGATTGCCGCTCATTTTATCAAGAAAAAAATTGCAACAATCAGCTTCAACTATTTTTGCAATTCCCTCTATAGTCCTGCGCAACCAGTTCGGTTATGCTGAGTTCATTTTTTACCGATGGTGTGTAGCTATTTTTTGTCTGGATTGACACCGGAAAGGCGTAAGTCCTCATTAAGGGTTCCTCGGATCCTATTGGCTCCCATAACAAAATCGCAGCTTAGTGATTTAAAAATTTCTCTGATGCCCAGCCATGTTGCGGGTCTATTTTCTTCTATTTTGAAATGGCTGTACCATGCGGGGATATACCCAGCGAAAGGAGCAGCCAATATGAACCAGCCCGACGTGAAAAGTCCTGCGGTAAAGAGAGATACAGCAGCTGTTGTACCTGCCAAGTGCCAATTACGAGTTCCCTGTTTGGTGTGCTCTTGTAGGTAGAACATATAAAAATCGTTGAAGGACTTAATTTTGTCCTTGAGTTCTTTGGAGCGAAGTTCGATCAAGTCCATCAAGTTATTAGGCTCTATCACGTTAATTGTTGATGAGTCGAGTTCATACTTTAATTCTAAAGCGACTTCACTCATCGACTTTTCTGTGATAAATGTTCTTTCTAGCTTTTCATGGCTCGGGGATGTATGACACTGGTGTCCCTTTAACGTATGGGGGCTGTTGAAAGCTACCCACAGGTTAGCCACTTTTTTTGTTTCCTCATCAAGGGTCTTTACTTTCCATTGTATGTTGTGATCAGCATTGGCTTCATTAAATGAACAGGTAAATTCCCCCCCACACATTCTCAAAAATCCGCAAAAGAATTCGAAAATTTTTCTCCCTTTATCACCGTGTTCAGGCTCAAAAACTCCGTAAAAATAGCTGTTGTTATCGCAGTTAGTTTTTAGGTTGGGCATTGAGTGTATTGTCATTGTTATCTCCTCCAGTGTTTGTAAATTGCCGTGCCACTATATTTTTTTTGAAAGAATGATGTCAAGACTTATACTGCTCGCACAGCAATACCCTGTAAAATTTTAAATTGTTGTTGACAAGTGAATTAGAAGTGTAGTAAAAATTTCTTTTCGTAAACTATTTGATCAGAAGCTTTTCAACAAGAAGATCGCGGCAGCGATTTCAAGAGTAAAAGCCCCGTGCGATGCGGAAGGACGGAGTCCTGAAGCGGAGCTCGGGGAAGATGAATAATA
>JAJFMC010000367.1 GCA_021772365.1 Chlamydiota bacterium | reverse complement strand
TGTAAGCTAATATGAAGCAATGGATTTTTATGAAAAATCCTTGTTCCGTATTCACTCTTAAACTCCTTGGGAATAAATCTGTTATGCAGCTAAAAGCAGTTTCAACTATTGTATCGCTTTTTTGATGCTGCGTACCCAATGTACTCTTTTCTTACAAAAATCTTTCGCTTATCAATACGACTTTTTTCACAACATGAAATAGGAAAACTATCAACACTATATTCATTTTTAGTATCGTTTCTAATAAAAATTAGTGCTAGTAAACGTGAAATACCCATCCAAATATCTTGTGGTATTGCATGAATGCGAAGGTTTAGCCTAGAATATTCTTTAAAAATTTCAATTCTTTACAGATAAACCTAGCTCTTTTGAAGTTACCATAAAAATATTTCCCGGAAAGTATTGCAAATGTAATAACCTCAACATTGGGGGAAGAAAGAAAATGCTGACGTATAGAGGACTTATCGACAAAAGAAGTCTTACCACCCTAGGTCAGAAGTTGTTTTGGAAAGTTAATGGCATGAACGGAATTTAATTCCTGGAACAGAAGATCCAGAGTTATACATCTGAGAAGGTTTCCTTGAATAAAACATCCTCTGACCGGTTTCAAACCTATGCAATTGGACCACGTTTATATCTAGATGACAGTAGGACCACAGTCTCGACCGTTAACAATTGGTGAAGTGGGTTACGGCAGTCCATTTACAATTGATTTAACGAAAGAACCGAAATAAATAAGGTTTGTAGGTTCAAACCTTGAGTTATACCGAAGCAAAAAATATTTGGGTATATCTTACTCGTTGTTGTGAACGATTTTCCAGTGGTGTTTCAAAACATGTTCATTTACGGTAAAACCGACAAGGAAATTACACACCCAAAAGCTGTCATCACCTGCAAGAGGGATAACCTCCATAACATTTTCGGTAAAATCAGGCTCCATGGAAATACTCTTCGAATTCGATGAAATAGTGAGTTACTCGACGTTTCCCTGGTATCGATCTAGTGATTTAGGTTCGAAAATTTGCACTCCTTGAATTTCACACTCGTTTGCCTTTTGAGAGAGTTGTAATCATGGTCACTAGTTTAAAATTTTATATCCCACTTTTTTTTCCTTGCAACCAATAAAAGTAAAAGCATTGAACTACCTAATATCATGTATGTGCTTGGTTCTGGGACGGGAATTAAATTTCCTGGTGTTGCTATATAACCGGGAAGATCAGTGCCAATTGGGGGTGCTATTCCAAAGTCAGCATTATCAACGAAACCTGTTATAGGGAATATATCGCTTGTAATATAATCATGTTGTAGATCACCCCATACAGGAGAAGATCTAACATCAAACTCTAAAGTGAAGTCACCAAGAGTCGGAATAATTCCAATAATAGATTCCATATGGAAAACAATACCCGAAACTCCAGCAACTGTTGAATCTTCAAAATTCGTTGGGAGGCTAAGTACTGGGATAGAATTAACTTCTACAGACGTTAAATCTGCTGCACCTACACTTTCCGTCTCAATAAAAAAATCGTCACTAAGCAAAGATAGTGGCAGCAAAGGGGTGTTAGTAACATCGTAAAAATAATTAAAATCTCCCCCTCCATTATCTATAACTGTCCATGTAATGACGTACGGGAGACTGAGTATTGAACTAACAGCTCCATTTTTGTGTATTTCATCATTATTAGGTGCTAGTAAACCAGTTGATGTTCTAGTCCCTGTCAAGTCAGCTGGCGAAGATTCTATCACAGAACCCAACCCCATAAAGGTCACTAAAGAACTTATTACTAAAGGATTAAAGAAATTTTTAAACATGCAAACCTCCGAATATTATTAATATTAACCTCTTTAAATAAAACAATAATTTATCAAACAAACTAACATACCCACAAACCTACTTAAAATTATTATATTTCACTTTAAACTAATAACGCAAGAGGAATATAGTTAACTACATCTTAATAACAACAAGACTCATCGTGCCAGTTCAAGCTTCATAACTATTGATAATGTGATCGAACAGCATGCTAACAGATACCGAAGTGAACTCAAAAATTGTGATAAATGTGAGTGATTTTCCAGCGGTGTTTTAAAACGTGCTCATTGACGGTAAAACCAACAAGAAAATCACACCCCCAAAAGCTATCATCACCAGCAAGAGGGATAACCTCCATAACGCTATCGGTAAAGTTGGGTTCTATGGAAATACTCCTCCCATTAGAGGAAAAAGTAAGTCGTTCGACTATTCCCTGGTAGCGATCTAGTGATTTAGGTTTGAGGGTTTGGACTCCTTGAATTTCACACTCCTCAGCTTTGATATAAAATACAAATGAGAGAGGGGGGGCTACCAAATAAGAAAGATAGTTTACCTGTAAATCATAGACGCCATCAGATAACTCTTGCTTTGCATCAAGCCATATCTCGCTATGCTCACTATTGCCAGAGATAGCATATGGAGTTTCATGAACATTTTTACCAACCACTTTTGTGTAACCCTTCAATAGATACCCATCACCGTTCTCTTCAATTGACAAACTGGGAAATTTATTTTGGTCAAAACTATTCGACTCAACACCAAATCCTTGACAGTCACCGTAGGGTTGGTATTGAGGACCAAATGTGACGACGGACAATTTACGGTTCACATGGTACGTTCCCATTCCGGTGCGCCCACCATAAAGAGTACTTATACAAATTGTGTTTTCAGTTCTTTTTCCACACATCCCTAGAGAAGAGCTTTTGATAGCGGCTGAAAGAGGTGGTTTGGTTGGTTGACTCAAAGTCTTACCAAATGGTTTCCACCGAAAAATCAACGGCAGCAAGGGGTGAACCTTCTTATTCGCTAGATTTAAAAACTCCGCCTGTGTATTTGATATGCTAAGCAACTCGTGTTTTTGAAACGAATGTCCCACACAGTGAAAAAGAGAAGCCAACCAACCAACCTGTTCCGAAAAGACGGCGTCTTTTTCTTGAGAAAACAAACCTTGTAACGGGAGATACTCATTATCCAGTAAATTTAATTGGAATAATGCTAATTGGTAAGCTGAAGAAATAAGGTTATGCTGATTTGAATGAATACCTAACAACGCCCAGGTTAATCCCAATTCTATGTGGTATGGCTGAAGAGAAATTCCAGCCCATTTCCAGTGTTGCCCGTGCTCGATAGGAGCAAAACCATCTTCCTCGATGTGTATATCGAGGGATTTAGTCTCGGAATCACCGGATAATCCAGAGCATAATTTATTGTAGGCTGTGACTAACTGATACTCTTGCCAAGTTTGAATTTCATTTAACCTTTTGAATAGTGTTGATCGAACTTCGTCCAGTTCTCCTGATAATTCCTTTCGGATCTCGCATGTAATTAAAAGAGCAAATAACTTCCTATATCCCTCGACATGAGCTAGAGGATTATTAAAATCTTCTTTTGAAATGATTTCTGATAATAATTCACAGACTTCAGTCGAGGGTTTTTCACCTTCTAACAGATCATAAAGATGAAAGTAATATGAATCCTGTAGAGCAGGTTGGAGACAAACACTTGATCCTATGTCGGCAGTTATCGTCATGATACCTCTAAAATAGTAGTGAATGAATAGTGAGACACGTAGGGCAGATTATATCTACCCTACGTGAGGAAAGCTTCGATGTGTCATTCGTTTGTCAATGGCTGTATATAGAAAAACGATTATGAATGAGATGACACTGGTTGCTCTTCAATAAGCTTACGCATTTTTTTACCTGGCGTAAACTTAACTGCTAACCTTTCTGGAATAACGATAGGTACTGAAGCATTTTTTGGATTTCTTCCTATTTTCTGCTTACGCTTAACGACTTCAAATACACCAAAGTCTCTAAATTCAAGTCTTTCTCCAGTGGAAAGACTATCTGTCATTTTATCCAAGAAAGCTTGGATAACATGACGGACATCACTAGGGTGGATTCCTTTCTCCTGAGCAATCGAATTGATTAATTTCTTTTTCGTCATAGTAGATTTCTTGCCTGTAGTCATAACTCACGAACTCCTTCGTTTAAAGGTACAAAACTCATACAAAGCCTATACTTTGAAGTGTTACTCCACTTCAAAATCAAGAGAAAATACAATCTGTCAATGCAAGTATTGTCGTATCCTCTTGAATTTCAATCAAGTATTTTTGGTTCTACATAATAAGGTCTTGTGAAACCAGCAATACATTTTTTGCTCTACATCCACCAATCCTCTAATTGATTTCCAAAAACAGGATTCAAGGAATCTGAAGAGCTTCAGTTTCTTATCATATAGAATCCGTATTTCCAATCAAGAATATTGTTAAATATTTGATTGAAAAATTGATTTTTTTGATTTTTCCTAAGGAAAATTAGTTTTTTGACCCCAACCTAACGAGCATTTTATTTTTCTTTCCGGTAGCAATCAGAAGCATTTTACCATCAATCACATCATTTTCAGAAATTATTAAGTTGATATCTGTAACTTTTTGGTTATTTAGATATACACCACCATTTTGTATAAGTCGCCTAACCGCCCCTTTGCTTGGCTGTAGACCGATGTTGATGATTAGATCAATAATGGAAGTATTTAGTATATCTTCTCTTTCCAGGGTTTTGCTAGGGATATCATTAGCGATAGCTTCGAGGCTATCAGCATCTAAAACTGTATCAGAGCCGGGTGCTGCAGCCAATGTTGCCTTTTTAGCTCTCTCCAAAGCTTCTTTTCCATGTACAATGCGTGTCACCTCTTCTGCGAGTTTCTTTTGAGCTGTGTTCGGTTGGTAGTCGGGTGTACTCATCATTTGTTCAAAGCTGTTAATTTCTTCGATATCGAGAAAGGTGAGCATCTTCATTAGTTTGATTACGTCAGCATCGGCTACACGTACTAGGTGTTGGTAAAACTCGTATGGGGAAAGTTTTATTGGTGACAACCATATGGCGCCTTTTTCTGATTTCCCAAATTTTTGTCCGTCGCTTTTGGTGAGAAGAGGGAAGGTGATACCAAGGACAGATTTCCCTGTTAACTTCCTTGTTAATTCCGCCCCCGCAGTTATATTCCCCCATTGATCACTACCACCTAGCTGCGCTGACACTCCGTGGTTTTCGTTGAGATATAAAAAGTCATAACCTTGCAAAAGTTGATAGGTAAATTCGGTAAAACTCATCCCCTCTTCAGAATTTAATCGTGTTTTGACGGAATCTTTCGCGAGCATTGGGCCTACACGGAAGTGTTTCCCGACTTTGCGAAGAAAATCGATGAAAGAAAATTCTTTGAACCAGTCGTAATTATTGAGGATAATTGGGCTATTGTCACATTCGAAATCTAGTACTTGTTTGAGATTTTGGGTGATACCCTCAAGATTTTTTTGAAGAGCTGTTTCGTCAAGAAGTTGACGTTCGTGACTTTTACCGGAAGGATCACCAATCATACCTGTCGCTCCACCAACTATAGCAACAGGTGTGTGGCCACACTTTTGAAACCAAGCAAGTCCCATAATTGCCACCATATTACCTAAGTGGAGGCTATCGCTTGTTGGATCAAACCCACAGTAAATACGTTGTGATTTCTCAAGGAGAGCTCTCGCATCCTCACTAGTCATATTGTCGATAAACCCGCGCTCTTCAAGAACATCAATCACATTACGCATCAGTATAAAAACTCCTCATTATCAAATATTTTCACCGGTATACACCGAAATCAAGTCTTCAACCTGTTTAGGTACACTTATATAAAGAGAATTGCATAAATATTTGGGCTATTTTCTAGACCTTTTTCCACTTCGCTTCGGGCTCGTACTCGTAAACAAAGCAGGGTTGGCTGCGAACTCCACCCCTTGCGATCCAAAAAAAACCTCTAGAAAAACGCTTCAACTATTTTTGCAATACCCTCAATAAAAATCCAAATATTGAACCTTGTTGACTATATAGTTTCGTGCATCAAGCAATTTCTGTCAACGATGGTGTTGTAAAGTCCAGGGGTCCAGGTACTAAAAAATATTTTTTAGAACCTCCTGTCTATAGTTAGGACTTCCTAACTCCTGACAATAAGTGCGGATTAGCAACTGGAGCTTGTATAATCTGGAAAATCACAACTCCTACGTAAAACCATAGCTAACAACGTTTTAAAAAACACCAAAGTGTGAGCTCGCAAAAACAAGGGGTTTTAAATTAAATTATTTACATTTCTTTAATTATATTCAAATTTATGCTATATTAAAGGTATATGAAGGTGAAGGATTTTAAGTGTCTCTCGCCTTTATTTTCTATAAGATAAAATATGGAGAGCTGCCATGGCAACAAAAGCTAAGGAAAGCAAAAAAGTCCTAAAGGTAAGAAAAAAATTAGAAAAAGTACTAGATGAAGAGCATACTCACTTTAATAGCGAAACACTAAGAGAGGTAAGAAACACGATTCACAAGTGGATTGCTCGTCATGAACCAGAGAGAGTGAGTATCGAAAATAAAACATTTACTCTTTTTGACGAAAACCAACATCCATGCAAAACAAAAAGCAACTATGTCAACCACCTACTTCACGATATAGAGCATGAAGTTGAAGAAGAGCAAAAAAGAAACTTAGCGGGAAGAGTCACCCACAAACAGTTCGGTTAAAAGGTGAATAAGCCCATTCTATGAAGTGTAGAATGGGTGCTTTTTTTTAAAAAGGGTTGTATATGTCGATGAAGTCACAAGACATTTCAAAGTGGCTTTTGATATAATTCCCTAGAGCCATAGGACCGACTCTCTCTGTGGCTGAGTGTCCCATCGCGTAAAAATTAATCTCTTTTTCATGGGCATCGTGCCACGCTGGTTCATCAAAATTACCGGTGATGAAGCAATCTGCTTGCATATCGGCCGCCTCGTGAATCATCTTGTAAGCGCCTCCGGAAACTAGATAAGCAGAGCTCACAATATCTTTTCCACCTTCAGCAACAGTAGACCCATGGTCATAGTAGCCTTGAAGTTGCCCTTTGAACTTTTCTCGGGACAATGGATCAAACTCTCCGTAAACGCCGATTGGTTGACCGTTGACATAAGCACAAGGTTTCAAGTTGTACCATTTCATATCAATCGCAGCCTTCCAGTTGTTTCCGTAAAGTTGGTGTCCGTCTAAAGGTAAATGATAACCAATTAAGGATATATCATTCTGCAATAGCAAGTTAAGTTTTTCTTTTTTGACTCCAGAAATAGGATAAGAATCTCCCTTCCAAAACATCCCATGGTGCACGATGAGGACATCTACATTACGGCTCACAGCCTCTTTAATCGTCTCTATACTGGCTGAAACGGCTGTTGCGATAGATCGAATAGAAGGTCTCCCCTCTACTTGTAATCCATTTGGACAGTAATCATTAAACTCGTCGGCATGTAGTAGATCGTTCAAATGACAACAAAGTTCTTGTAATGTAATTTCTTTCATATCAGAATCCGTGTAAGTAGAAGTTTCTTTAGTTTCTATCAAGCTACACCCAAACAAGTCTTGAGCTTGTTTAGGTATATGCTAGCCAATGAGCAAGTTATACTCAAGCAAGTTCAAGACTTGTTTGATATATTACAAACAGAAAACCACATGGTCGGGGATCTATTAGTTATGAACTGGTTGAAAGAAGCAAAAAAAGTTGTAGGATATAAGGCTGCCGAGTTAGTTGAAGATGGCATGCTTGTTGGTCTAGGAACAGGGTCAACAGCAACTTATTTCATAGAAGGTCTGATAAAAAGATGTCAAGAAGGCCTACGCATCGAAGCTGTAGCAACATCCAGACGATCTCAACAGCAAGCACTTAATGGCGGGATACCTGTCACCGACATAAATAGGGTTTCAACATTAGACATTTGCTTTGATGGGGCTGATGAAATCGATTCCCAGAAACGTATGATAAAAGGCGGTGGTGGAGCTTTGCTTCGCGAAAAAATCGTTGCGTCAATGAGTAATGAAATGGTTGTTATTGTGGATGAGACTAAATGTGTGGAGAAGCTGGGTAA
>JAJFMC010000366.1 GCA_021772365.1 Chlamydiota bacterium | reverse complement strand
CTTCATATTAGCTTACTGTATGAATTGTTTATATGAGATGATACACAGCTAAAACTTTTTTGAGCACGCCATCTACTTCCTGTAACTCCTTGGAAAAGACGGAGTCTTTCCCTGCGTCGCTACAGTCGTATCTGACGCACTTAAAGAAGTTTTAGCTGCGGTTTGGGGTGGCAATCGGGGTCTTAGTATGCTCATATGTAGCTTGCTATCAGGATGAACAAAGCTTTAAATGAAGGAGATTATTAGCCTCAGGCCTTTGGAATAATTCATGAAAAGAGGTGTATATCTCATTGACACTCAGTTTATAAAATAATTTTGACAGAAATTGAGAAAGAAACCAAGATAGGCTTTGATGAGAGGTAATATTCCTTAGCATTTGGCAGACTTTTCTGTCCCCTAGAACCCAGCTAATACTCACTTTTTGAAGACGTTTTATCTACTTATTCTCATCTGAAGGTTCAACTTAGGGAGGTAACCTATGAGCAATCAAGAATCACTCAAATTGGTAAAACAACTATTCACTGAAGTATTTACTAAAGGTAATATAGATTACTGTGATCAATATATAGACAAAAATGTACAATTTTACGATCCATCCGCACCAAATTTCCGTGGTGGATTACAAGCATACAAACAAAGAGAGCAAGCATATCAGAATGCATTTCCTAATAAACAGTGTACAGTTGACGACATTTTCTCTGCTGATGGCAGGGTTGTCGTCAGATGGACTGTTAAAGGGGTTCATGGAGGAGACCTTCCAGGTATACCTAAAACCGGTAATAAAATTGAAATTACTGGTATTACGATATTAAAATTAAAAAATAATATTATCCAAGAGATCTGGCAATCTTGGGATCGTTTAGGTCTACTAGAGCAGCTCGGACAGGTAAAACCACAACCTGCAGCTGCATTAAAATAATTGTATTTCTGCGGCGGGAACTCTCCCGCCGTGCTATCTTCTCCATATTGAAAGGGTATTTACCGAGTTGAGTGAATATTTCCAATAATCTTAGACCATAATTGCTTCCATAGCCTCATTCTGTATGATGCTCTTTAATTTCTAAGAAACAAGTCTATTATACAACTAAATGCAGTTTCAATAATTTGTCGTTTGCCTTTCTTCATATCGAGGCTACGCATCTGAACAGAAAGAAAGATGTTTGTGGCAAATTTGGCTAGCAATTTTGGTATTAGTGTTAACTAATAGGTTTAAATAGGCACACACTCCATATCGTTTAAAATTCAGTTATTTAATATTGACATTTTAGTAATATCAACAGTATAATTACTAACACTCTAAATTTTATATTAAAAGGTTACTTTAAAATGAATACTATACGTTATGTAAATCCTTTTTCAGCTCGACACCATGCACTACAGGATTTTTCTAAACTGACCGTGATACAGAAATTAACAACCCTTTTTGTGACGACAATTGTTAGTGTTCTGTCACTAATGTTTGCGATGACACCTGTATTTCGTGCTTTAGTAGGAAGATTCAAGCCAATCGATGTAAAAAAGCCAGTCACGCCGAAAACCCCAGCACCCCAAAAAACGGCCAAAAAAACCAATACAACAGCGAAAAAGACGATACCTTCGGTGCCAAATAAAAAAATTACTAAACCACTTGTAACACCAAAACCTCCGGTAACGGATAATCTCCAGCCAGATTCGGAATTCGATTCAATCGTCACAACATCTGTTATTCCGAAAAAAGCAAAAGATCCTAAACCAACCGATATACCTTCCATAAAGCTACCAGATAGTATACTTCCTCTTACTATATATCCTCTTTCCAAGAATACTCCTAAATACGATTTTATAAAGCCCGACCTTACAAATTTCGATGATCTTATAAAACCTTTCAATGTTCCGATCATTCCTTCAACAGCCCCCCTACCGAAACAGCCACTTGTTAAAGCTAAACCGAAGGTTGTCGGTTTTCCACTAGATCAGGAAATAGAATTGAAGGACAAGGCTTTCAAAATAAAAAATATCAACAAAACTGTTAATCTCATTGCTAATGGAAGGGTTTCTTTAAAGGAATAAGTTCACCCTTCCACTAAACGCACTCTTGGTTTGTTGAAAGTTAATGGAACGGTATCAACACCCGGAAATTTAAAACAGAATATGCCCATTAATACCATGTTTTTGATCGACCCGGAAATCGTCAATAGTGTTGTAAAATTTGAGCAAACTCTTCTAAATGGCTTAACTGGTGCTGTAAACAACAATTTGTTAAAAGCGAGCTCAACTGCAGATAGGACATTACAAAATACTGTAGCCATGATCAGCCAAGATCTAGTTTCAATTGATCAACCAAAACACTCGGATGATGAAAAACCTTTAGATTTTTCTGTAATAATAGATGTCGATGATGACGCTACTTACATTAAAAATACTCCTTTAGATGACAGTCAAATCCTAAATTTGATAAGCCCTAAACACCTCACTTCCCCTCATAAAGTTGAAGATGTGAAGTCATCCATAACAGTCTCTGATAGCCTAACGTTGGATGGCTGGGTGGCAGCCCTTCGTAACTCTGATGAGGTCGGCACTTTAGATAGTAGGAAAAATGAGTTTAAAGGAACCTACAACTTAATAGGCCAATTTTATCAGTTGATAAGTAGCCTCGATGATGAGCCTGATGAAGGTACACTTGTTACTTTTAATGAAAATGGTGTTCTTTGTATCAATACGGAAAAACCTACAGGTCTCCTTCCTGAGGCTATTAAACACTTTGAGCAGATGATTAAAGAGACCTATGGAATCGAATTAGGCGAAAGGATTCTCAACCGTTATTTTAGAGACAATAGCAAACACTCAAATTTGAAAGAGCTTACCTATAAAGATATTAAAAAAGCATTCATTGGTGCGTCTGCGAATGTGAAAATCAGTGATCTGAAAAAACTTTTCAATAACATTCATGATGACTTTAAGGGTTTGTTGCCATTACGCTGTGGAGAGCTTTTAAGTACTTCGATGATTGACAGTATCAAGCAGACTACTCAATTTGAAGATTTGACATCTGAGCAATTAAACATTCTTCGTAGAGCTTTTACTGTACTGCCTAATAAAGAGGGAAAATGCCGTAAGACTCTAAAGGTGTTTTTCGAAGGAAAAACTGTCAAACAAGACCCTGTTCATTTTGATCACTACATCCACGATGTGTTGTTATTGAAAGAACTGAACGACATCAAACTCATCGATACAAATGACGTCAAACTTTATTTATCTCAGCATATAGGTAAAAAACTCGTTTACAAAGAGCTCCAGAAAGGTATGGTCATCCCACTGATCAATGAAGATAAAGAGCCTTGCCAATATCATGTTTATGAGCACTTGGAGTATAAAGGCGATGCTGTGATCGCAAATCTGATCACTCCGATCAACAATGGTAACCGCTACACCACTAGCTCAGATGAAGCCGATATTTTCCTCACATTTAGAGGTACTGGCTCTTCCCCTTCCGTGAAAGCTGCAGGAGCAAGTATTGAAAGGGATGTTGATGACTCAGGCGTTGGAAAAACAGACTTTCATAAGAGGGCTCAAGAAATTCTCAACATGGTCGAGTCGTACTTAATAGAGGCTAATGGGCCGATTACATTAAACCTCTCGGGGCATAGTCTTGCTGCATGTGACACGCAACGAGCATTACTGTTAATTAGCAAAAAAATTACGGATTCTCAACCTGATTGTATTTGGAGAAAAGTAAAACACATCGTTGCTCATACCCACAACTCACCACGGTTAGAAGACAAAGCAGCGACAGAATTCGTCAAAGTGATTACGAAACTCGATACAATGGTTAGTAGTAAAGATCTTGAATTAGATATCGATTTAACGCATGTGCGTATTTTCGACAAAAACAGTGAAGACCTCGTCCAAACCCTTTGGTACAAGCTTTTAGGTGCTAACATCAGGGAGTCAAGTATATTCAAAAAGAGAGTTGTTAAATTACAGTTCAATGAGGAATTAGGACTACTTGGAAAGCACTCTGCAAAAGGATTCATGACATCCTCGCTCCCCTATACCAAAACAATCATCACGGATAAAACAGAGAATGATCTACTGCAAAAAGTGCTCTGCGAAAGATATTACTGGTGTGATGATAAAAACATGTCAAACATAGACAAAATGTTGCAAAACATTAAGTGGTATGGCTCTTACTTACATACGACGCCAGTAACCATACTTCAGGCAGTGCTTTATCGCACCGGAGTATTTGGAGGAATATTGAAAAAACTCCCTCGTGCCTTTTCGAAAACACGTTCCAATAATGAGCTAGTCAAATTAGGTTGGTTAGACGGAAAAATGTAATCCTTCCTGATAAAAAGAGCTTTTTCGTTCCCTCCAGAGTTATCGATTCTTTTTAATGGATTGTAAGCTGGCTCTATGAGCTAAGAGAATAGAATTCGCCAATATTTTTTTCTAGCATGAGGTCAAAAAGTTCGATATTATCTTCGATATTTTCACTTTGGTTTATTTTAAAACTCTTTCATATTTAGCATTTAGGGCCAATAGAAACTCAGAAATTTCGGTTAATGACAGAATATGTTTCGCTCCACCCAATTTAACGGCAGTACCCGGCATTCCGTAAGCGATGCATGTCTCTTCACTTTGCGCAATGGTAACTGCACCCTGTTTGTACATAGACAGCAATTCTTCGC
>JAJFMC010000365.1 GCA_021772365.1 Chlamydiota bacterium | reverse complement strand
AGAATAGGTACGTACCGTTCCCACGAGGGTTGCGTCGGAGCCTATCACATTATTCGCTGACCCCGCATGAAATTGCGTGACGCTAACTACAGCCGTATCTGATGGAGCAGTTTGTCGAGATACCAGCGTCTGTAGCGACATGACGAGTTGCGAACCAATAACGATAGGATCAACCGTTTCATGCGGCGCTGCAGCATGCCCTCCCATTCCCTTGATTTTGATGGAGAATATGTCGGGTTGTGCCATCGCCTCGCCACGGCAGATTCCAATCTTTCCAACAGGTAGCGATGGCCAAACGTGAAGGGCGTAGATTTCATCTACGTCATCGAGTACCCCCTCATCGATCATTCCGGGGGCTCCACCCGGGAACTTTTCCTCGCTAGGTTGAAAGATGAATCGAACGTGACATTTTAATAGATCTTGTTTGTTTCTTAGGATTTTCGCTGCACCGATGAGCATAGCGGTATGGGAGTCATGGCCACACATATGGGCTTTTCCCGGTACTGTCGATTTATACGGAATATTCCTTTCTTCATCCATGGGAAGGGCATCCATATCAGCTCTTAGAGCTATTCGCTTCGTCGCACCAGGTACGAGTATGTCACCGACAACTCCTGACACCCCTACCTTTTCCCGTACTTTGATACCTGCATCTCTAAGGTTGTCGGCGACTATGGAGGCTGTTCGTTCGACATCGAATTCTATTTCGGGGTGCTTGTGGATATCTCTTCTGATGGCAACAATTTCTTCAAATATGTCATGTTCATTCATCATAAGCTCCTGGTAACAATGTGATAGAGTCTCCCCAATACGGTATTTACAGTATAGTCGATAATCATTTCGCGGCTAGCTTTTTTCCCTTGAATCAGCCAAGACGTGGTCTCATTATCTTTGTTGGCAATAGCTACCCATACTGTTCCCACAGGCTTTTTTTCTGTACCGCCGGTGGGCCCTGCAACACCTGAAACAGCGATCCCATAATCGGCTCCGGTCTTGTTTATCACGCCTTCGGCCATTTGAATCACGACCTCTTCGCTGACGGCTCCAGTGTCGTTAAGAGTGTTTTCGGACACCCCTAAGAATTCTGTTTTCATCTGATTGGAATAGGTGATCATCCCGCCGAGAAAATATTGCGAAGCACCTGCAAGAACAGTTAACCGCGACGCGATGGTCCCTCCTGTGCATGATTCTGCCGTTGCAAGAGTGAGTCCATTATTTGAAAAAAGATTGTGAATTGCTTCCTCGATTTTTCCAGAAAGGCTTTCATAATGGTACTTGCCGAACTCTTCGAGGAGTACCTTTCTGCATGCATCGAGACCTTTTTGATCATGGATCAGTCCCGATAGATGAACGGATATCTTCCCTCTGTATGGGTAGATTCCCATCTCAATTGTAGGGTATAGCTTTTGCAGTTTCCTAAGAGTGGGATCGACTTTGGACTCGATAAGAAACGTGAAGTGTAGCCACACATTCCGTTTTTTCTCTTCAGGAGAAATTTTTGAAAGTATTCTTGGTAGCACACTTTTGGAAAACATCTCCATCATTTCCGGAGGGACACCTGGTAATAGATATAGGGATTTTTCATTTTTCTTAAATAATAATCCCGACGCTGTTCCCAATGTATTTTTTATGATCTCCGCCTTTTCGGGAAGTGTCGCTTGGTCGCGAGCAGAAACGAGTTTGTTGCCATAACGTTTTTGGAGTTCTTCTTCGATTTCCGGGTGGTAGATAAAATCGGAATCAAACAAGTCAGCAGCAACGGACCGCGTCAGGTCATCACAAGTGGGACCTAGTCCGCCGGTCGTGATAATGACATCGCTACGTTCTAGAGCCTCTACGAGAGCCTTGCGTAGGGACTCTGCATCATCGGAAACAATCGTGTGGTAGTGTGTATCTACACCTTCTTTCAACAGTTCTTGGCTGATGAACGCCGCGTTTGTATTGATCGTGAATCCGGAAAGAATCTCACTTCCAATTACAATAACTTCGATTTTCAAGTCCGCTCCTTTTTTTGGGCATTTTCAAAAGAGGGTAACAACCTGAATGTTCTGGTTGATAAGTTGCGGGTGTTGGTTGATCCACGATAAGCAATTCGTCCCTATTCTCATGGGGACATTCACTTTCTTATCATTAACAAAAAAAGGTGTGGGAATGGTGTTTTTTCGCTGCCACTTCTGGATGGTTCGGAATAGCAAGGTATTAGGACAACGGTTTTCATCTGAAACTTTTTCTATCTGCATCGTGGTGGGGTCTTGATAGATTTGCGGGTAGGCAAACTGTAGTCCCCAGGTGATGCAATCGGGACCGAACACCATGGGTCTGAATTTATTATCATCTGTCGAGTGGTGCATAGCATGGGCTTGCACTTGTATGATGGGCTTTGTCACTTTAATGACATATTGATCGGGGCCAACGGTACAGGCGAAAAGGGCATCTAAGGAAGAGGTGATAACAACAGAAAAGAGCCTTCGGAAAGACATAATATCGGGAAGTTCACCATTTTTTAGAGCCTCTATATACCTCCGGAAATCCGAAAGAAACAGGCTTGTTGAAATCATAGCTTTTTCCAAAGAAACAATGGCACCGACTTTGACAATATAAAACTCGCCCATCTCCTGAAGAAGACTCTCCATTTCAATGCTGTCGATGAGCATTTGCTGTTGGAGCCATTTCGATGCTTGAAGTGTAGAAATCGAGGGATCGTCAACAATGCGTAGTGTCGGATCATGTGGCATCTTCACCAACTCCTTGTTCCTGTTTGGGAGAAAAAATCAACCACGCAACGCCGATACAAATAGCGCTATCTGCAATATTAAACACAGGGTAATGGTACCCCCAAAAGATGAAATAGAACATATCGACAACATGACCATAAATAAAATAGTCGAAAACGTTAGCCGATGCCCCTGTAATAATGAGTGCCAAAGGTATGTCATAGCTCCTGTTTTTATTGAAAAACAAGGCATACGCCGCAACGGCAACAATCAGGATGATCCTCCCTACCAAAAGAATTTGCTGATATTGTGACAGAATTCCCCAAGCGGCACCTCGATTGATCGCATGAACAATAGAGAAATCAATGCCAAAAAAATTCTTAAACACCGCTATTCCCCCATATGGGAACCACATGTGCTGGGGACCCATTTGCGGCAGGTATTGGGAAACGTAGTACTTTGTTCCGATGTCTAGTAGGAAGACAGTGATAGCGAGGAAGATGGTGATTTGTAAATTCCTAGGCTTAGACATATCGAAAATCTTAGGGGTTGATGCTGAAGATTAAGTAATTTGGCGTGCTTTCTAACATTGTTCGATCACACGCCCCAAATAGAGACTGATGATAAAATTATATCATCCCTTTCTCGAGTTGCTCCTGAGCTTTAACAGTCATCGTTGCGTAAGGAATCGCTTCGAGTCGTGCCTTCGGGATTTCATCTCCTGAAAGGTCACAAACACCGTAAGTTTCATCTTCGATTTTCTCGAGAGCCCTTTCTATTTGCTTAAGTACCTCATACTCTTGATTGGTGACTTCTAAGCTGATGGTACGGTCGAAGTCATCGGTTCCCTGATCAGCTTGGTGCTGAGAGTATCCGGTTGACTCATCAGGCTTTTTCACCTCTTCGGTTGAGCCTTGCAGTTGTTTAGAGATTTGAAATTTAAGCTCTTCAAGGCGCGATTTGAAGTTAGCTATCTCCTTCTTATTCAGTGCCATTTCCCTTCTCCTTGTGGCTTACATTTAAACAAGTTCAAAAATTGGCCCTTCTCAAATCCAAAAACCAATTTTGGAACTCGTTTGAATATATTCTTTGTATTATTCCCTCACCTCTCCAGTTACATTTTAAACCAGCGGCGATTTTAAGTGGGAATGTTTCTTTACTTTTGCATTATTTTTTTTTCCGGGTCCGTCATTTTCACTTTGAACGGCCTGGATAGCATCCATTAATTCGCTAATATCGGTGAATCTTCTGTAGACGCAGGCAAAACGTATATATGCGACGGGGTCCAGATTTTTTAGTTGATTCATGACGATTTCCCCGAGTTCGGGGGTGGTAATTTCTCTTACTTGGCGGTCCATGCAGTCCATTGTAATTTGTTCTGCGATATGCACAACCTGTTCATGACTGATGGTAGTGTGTCTGCATGCAGCGTTGAGACCATGGATCAGTTTTTGTTTTTGAAAGTCTTCATATGAGCCGTCACGCTTGAGGACTTGAATAGTGAGTTCTACGGTTTCGAAGGTGGTGAATCTACGCAAGCATCTTTGACATTCTCTTCTTCGCCTTATAGCGTTCATTTCCGGTGCATCTCGGGAGTCAGTGACTTTGAGTTCATTTTGGTGACAAAAAGGGCATTTCATGGGGTTTTCCGTGATAATTTCAAGTAATGTGCATAGCATTTTTTGGACTATTATTCCAGAAGTATAAGCAAGAATATATACAGAAAATGTAAATCTTTTCAAAAAAAACAGGGATTGCTAAGATATGCCCTAATTATTTCTAAACAAAAAAAATATTATTTAAGAGGGAATTACTGCCTAAATGTTTCATTCCGATATTTATCACAATCCGTCAGATCCGCGTACTACCTATTATCTTCATCAGCAGAACAATTCAATACAGGGTGGACATGCAGTAACGAGTTCTCCACAAACGAACCAGTACCATCGATTTGTCCCTCAAACGATTCACCACTCACGGAACAATAGTCCAAGTCGAGTGTATACTCCTCATCAATACGGTTATAGGGGAATTAGTGTTCGCAATACTACCAGCACCGAAGAAACAATTATTGCGAGCCCCCTTCACCCCAGCTCAAAGCAGATTTTTTTACTTCCCGATAAAAGTGTTTACTCATCTACTCCGGAATCAGATTTATTAACTGGGGATATGACCTTTTCAATTTCTAATGAGAGGTTATTAGAAATTATTGAATCGAGCATGAAAAGTGAAACTCTGGAAGGCTTGCAATATGTATTAAAGGTTGTAACGGGGCACCTGTACCAACTGAAGGAGAGCAAGGCAGAGATTCGTCCACTATTGATACGTTTGTTGAATCGACTGATTGAAGCTGATAAGGATATTGATGCGAAGTTGTTATTAGATCATGCGGTCCGCATCGAGCTTATTTCTCGGAGTAGTGAGGAATATTTCCGTCTTAACTACTTGATGGTATCGAAAATTGATGAGTTGAACGAAAGAACGGCCTATCTGATAGGGAATTACCTTCTAAATTTAACCACGTGCGATATGAGTATGCATGAGGAGTGGGAAGAGCTCTTTCCTTTAACTGTTGATGTTATTAAGCAGCTTCTATCGTTGCAGAATATAAAGTTAATCGATCAGTTAGGCGATGCTAAATTACCTCGATTTATTTTGGACGAATTAGGACAAGACGAACAGTACCCTTGGGCGAGGCCTTTGATTCTGAAGCTCCTTATTGGTTTATCGAATCAGCAATTAGATAATCCCAAAGAAAAAATCCTGAATCAATTATTAGCGCAAAACCCGAGCTGTTTACAAGATTTAGATAAAAGTATCCCTGAAGAGAAATATTTAGAATGCATACGATCACAACCCATTCAGGATAGGTGTTTGCTTCTTTTTAGGTTGTTAGATAAAAATTTAAATGATGAACATTTTGAGATTACGTATTCCACGATATTGGAGATTTTCCGCCTCCTTCAGGAAGATCACTCTGAGACATTACCTGATGAGTTCATGGATCCAATCATCAAAAAACATTCAGTAAATTTAATGGGAGCTCTGCAACATTTTTCTGAATCGAAAGATCAAGTCAAGGCCCTACGCATCACATCTAGAAAAGTCGTAAATCACATCCTCTCGAATGATAACCTATCGAATTCTATGATTAATCTCATCGTTGCTTTTGATCTGACTACTCTCGAAGTGTTACAGCAGCTAATGGAGCATGGAAAGCAAAAAATCCCTATAGACATCAGGGAAAGCATTTGGAGAATATTTGCAGAATTTTTAAAGAATAATTAAGTAGATGTGGAGTCATCGGATGCTGTGTTGGAAT
>JAJFMC010000364.1 GCA_021772365.1 Chlamydiota bacterium | reverse complement strand
GAAAAATTTAACCAGGTAGAAGCGGCATCGATTTCAATATTTATAGATGACTTCAACTCTATTTTCAATTTATCAATTTTACTCAATAATTTCTCAATAGTAAAAAATGAATCATCGTTGTTTGTAAATAGGAATTGCTTTTTCACTTTACATCGGTCTTTAAAGGGGGTCTTGTTAGCGTTTTTTTCTCCGTGGTTATATTGAATAGCAAAACAACAACTTGCAGATTTCAGCTTTTCTGGAACTTTGCAAGTGTTTGTTATACAAAACGTTAGACGATCTAAAAAAATAAGAACTCGGTCTTCCACCTGTTGTACTTGCAGTTCTGCTTTAGGGTCCTTGGTGTTCTGCCTCTAAAATTTCCAGATTTGTGCAAAAAACGGCGATCTGTTACGATTTCTTGGGAATCAGGGAGATGTTTTGCAAGATATTCATTTAATCTTTAAGTCTTCTTAATAGTTATTTGTTTCAATAGACATTTCCGAAATGGGTATGGACGGCCTTTATAGATTGTTATGAAGGGTGTTGAGTAAAAAAATAATTTAACATTGGAGACCAGACGTCATGACTGAACAAAGTGCAGAGCGTATCGGTGAAACGCTTGAAATCGATAACGTCGTTGAGAAAAAACCGACAATCGATTCTTTAGTCTACGATATTCTTACATCACGTCTTTATCAACTTCAGAAAGATACGACGAAAGAACTTGAAGAGCTTAAAGAACGTCAGAAAGAGGTTCAGAAACTTCATGACCTGATCGCAAAAGTCAACAGCCTTACCAGTAAAGATGGTGAAGTAAAGGTTGATGAAGAGCTGTTCGATATGTTGCAGGATGCCATCAAAAACAGTGACAATGACGATTTCGTCAACGATCTGAAAATCAACCCTGATAGTTTAAAAATTCTTAAAGAGGGTAAAACATATAAACCCGAAGATCGCCAACGTCTAATCGAAAATATTCGTATGCATGTCGAAGACCTCAATACACAAAATGACATGCAACTTCAAACTGTCACACAGCTAACCAACGAACGTTACGAAACGTACCAGATGGCGCGTGCTATTATGAAACCTCTTGATGAGGATAAAAAACAAAAGGCTCGTTCGATTGCCGGACGATAATGAGAGAATAGTATGATAGAAACAACAATAGAACAGGAACAGGAGAGTATCACCCACCAAGAGTTGATAGAGCTCATGGATAGTGTAGATATCAACCTCGACGATCTCAGTAAATTTGATGATGAGACAATTGAGGGGATCTATTCCTTTGCATTCAGCTACTACGAAAATGGGTGGTACACCGAAGCTGAAAACTTGTTTCGCCTACTTGTTGCTCTACGTATCAGAAATTACAACTATTGGAAAGGTCTCGGTGCCACCCTCCAGATGCTGAAAAAATATGAAGAAGCCATCGAAGCATACAGCTGGGCAGCGATTACTGATCCGACAATCTCCGACCCTTACCCACACTTTCACGCTGCCGAATGTTTCCACACGATGGGTGAATACACCCGAGGTTTGAAAGCTCTATATTCAGCCAAAACCATTGCTAAAAAGCAAGGGACCTACTACGCTCTGTTACAGCAAATTGAACTGTTTCAGCAGGCGTTGAGGAAAAAGAAAGGTTAAAAATTATATAGGTCACTATTAGAGGACACATAATTATGGGCGACACAAAAATTACAGGTCAACCGTTCACTGGTAAAGTGAATACGTTTGAAAGTCATCTCAGTACAGCTGATGGTGATGTCAAAAAGGTCGACGCCAATCCATCTGCTGTACAACAGCCGGTTGTTCAAGAGCAGATACCTGAATATATACCGGTCAAATCCAATGAAACTGTTGACGACTCCACTTCATCGACAAAAGGTTCGTACGTCAAAGAACTTTTTAAGAAAATGTGGGTCCTCTTTGCACCTAGCGCCGAAAAAGAAGATAGCCAAGTTGCAGAATCGAAAAGAATCGATCAGTCGATGCAAGCTATTGGATCACGTCCAGTCCTACAAAAACCGCAAATTGCTCCAGCAACAGGCGTCGATTCCTTAGTGTCAGCATTGAAAAAAGTCGATGAGTCAAAACTAGTGAAAGCAGTTGCTAACTCTGAAGAAACATCATCAAGAGCTGGGTTCGGCGAGCTTAGTGAAGCGGAACTCGAGAAACTCACTTACGAAATGCATCACAACCAGATTGATATCCGCCAAAAAGCTAGCGTTACACTCAAAGATAACATCATCCAAGACAGTAGAGATAAAAAACGCTTGTTCGAACAATACCTAGATTTACTTGAAGAGGCTCGCCAAAAAGCGAAAAATTCAAAAATATTTAACTGGATCAGTGTAGGTGCCGGGATTATTGGTGGTGCTGTATTTTTTGGAGGTTTGGTCGCACTACTTGTTGGTACTGGTGGAGCTGCCCTTCCGGCCGTGTTAGCAGCTGCCGGTGGTGTTGCAGCCTTGGCTAGTGGTGGAAGTGGTATTGGTGGCTCTGTGTTCAAATTCCAAGGGAACCAAGCATCAGGGAACGCCTTCGTTACCCGCGAAAAAGGAAATATGAAGAAAGACGAGATCATGACTAAGATTCAGAATATGGAAGAAAACGACAATAGCATCACGCAATTATGGTCGAGTCTTGGACAGTTACTACGAAACACACCATCAAACATGTTTCGTTAAAAGTTAATTTATGATAAAATGATTTTAATTGAATTTTTATTACGAGGGCATTATGTCTGAAACAAACATTAATCAAAATCTAGATCAGGATGTGACAAGTCAGTTAGATGTGTCAACAAACTCTGATCAAAAGCAGTCAAACTCAAAGCAGCAAGAAAGAGAATGGGGACCAGGTACACCGAAATATTACACCGACTCCATGGCAAGCTATATGCTACACCAACCTCAAACTCCGAATGCTGTCGAACAAAAGAAAGCTCCTGAAAAGCTTACCGGTCTCAAAGAGTTCGCTCAGAAGGTGATGAAAGCTCTTAACCTCAAAAAAGACGACGAGATCATTGAAGAAGAAGTTCTCGATCAGGCTGAAGAGACACAAGTAAAAGAGAAAGACGAAGTCATTCAGAAAGATAATCTCGCGAAGTCGATGGGCGACAAAATTGGTGAAATCAAGAAAGAAGCCGAAGCTGAATACGAGAAAAGTAAAGATCCTATGACAAGAATGGTCGTCGAACTCACAGATCAGTTGGAAGTAGAGCTTAAGAAAGAGACACTTGACTGGAACAAAATTGATTTACTTGTTCGTCAGATAGCGATTCTTTTGGTTCAGAAGATGGCGAATAACGACCATGTGACGATTCAAGAAGAAATCAAGATGATGCAGCAAGATGTCGATAAAGTACGCGATACATACAACACCAAATGGGAGCTAGCTATTGGGATAACTGTTGGTGTTATTTCCATGGTCGGCGGGTTAGTTGGCCTTGGAGGCGGTGTTGCTGGGATGGCTGGTGCTGCGTCTCAAGGGTTCATCAATACTCTTAAAGGAGTGACAGATTCTGTTGGTCTACTCAATCAAGGTGGGCAGTCTGCACAGAAGTTTGTTAGTAGCAATGCAGAAAGTAAGAGACAACTCTACCAATATGAACTTGAGCGTGATCGTAGCCATAAGCAAACGACAGAATCTTCATTGCAAGGAAACAAGAGTACAAAAGGTAGTCAGGTTAGTCAGCGCGATCGTGCGATTGAAGCGGCATACCGTGCATTCATTCAGCTTGCTCAATAGAAAATTCGAAAATTTATTTAGATTCAGCCTTTTGGAGATTTCTCCAAAAGGCTTTTTTTGTGCTATTCTTCAATTATGTGCTTTTTTTCCGTAGGTGATCCATGTCGCACCAACAAAGAAACACCAGAATCCTAGAGGGCCGGTAGGAAAGCCGTGGTTATACCAAACTAAAGCTCCACTTAACAAAAGAAAGAGAAGTGGGATAATATGTTTCTTGTCGAAGAACAGAACCCACACCATCGTAAAAGTTCCCACTAGCCACGAGAAAGAGGCAAATTCACTCAGCCATGTGTGAGATCCACCTAGGTAAGGGTGCTGAAAATAGCTTTGAATAATTCCTATCCCTGTTTGTTTTTGATCTTGAGGGAGGTCCTTGATGACATCAATCAAGATCCCAGTTCCAATACCTGCAACGGAGTCGTATACCGTGTAGTATACGATGAATAGAAACAAAGATATCTTGCTAATAGTACTGACTATTCCAGGTTTGTTCCACGTTAGAATAATCGCTCCTAATCCAGTCAATGAGAAAAAGAGAGGCTGCGCGACGTGAAGAATGATCCACCAGGTTCTGTGGGGAAGTAAATTTTCATATACAGCAGAGCTGTAACCCGAAGGGTGGAATAGCTCCATGGAGACAAGGACAAGTGGAGCGATTACGATACAAAGAAAGGTTAGTATTTTCTCATTCATAGGATGTTTCCTTAAGTCGACAATGAATTACTTTAATAAAACAAAGATTATAAATTTGCAACCCTGTAGAAATTCAGCCCATGGTCGAGTGAAACAAAAAACTTTATACTCAAACCTTCTTCACTCCCTCTGCGCCCTCCGCGTCCTTTGCGATCTCTGCGTTCAAACACCCCAGAGACACTCTTCACCCTAAAAACTGTAACTGTAGAGGGAATTGTATAAATATTTGGGCTGTTTTCTAGGTCTTTTTTCGCCTCGCTTCGGGCTCGTTCTTGTAAACAACGCATGGTTGGCTGCGAACTCCGCCCCTTGCGAGCCAAAAAAAATCTCTAGAAAACAGCTTCAACTATTTTTGCAATTCCCTCTGTAAATATGCCTTATTTAAAAGGGCCTCGAGGTGTTTAGAACGCAACGGACGCGGAGGGAACGGAGGGAGTGTAAATTTGATTTCTGCAAATACTTTATTTTAAGTTGAACGTTGGATGTTCAGGTAACAGC
This sequence comes from Chlamydiota bacterium, assembly GCA_021772365.1. Classification (GTDB taxonomy): domain Bacteria; phylum Chlamydiota; class Chlamydiia; order Chlamydiales; family Criblamydiaceae; genus JAJFMC01. The sequence continues at coordinate 4,793 of JAJFMC010000364.1, read as the reverse complement.
CTGTAAATAAACGCTACCGGTTCCCCAATGGAACTTGACAGGGAACTCTTTGATCATCTCGAAAGAGCTAGCCTTAGAGTATTGATTTAACGGATAACTTACCGTAACCACTTTGGTTCCCGATCTCAATGTTGATAATTTCTTAGAAAGTTTCTGGATCTGTATTCTAGAGAGCATCGTGCCATTCAAGTAGATAACCGTTGCATTACCAAGATCAGCTTCTAAGAAGTCGTCTTCAATAAATGATAACTTATCATCTTCGAGATCTTTTGTCCTGCGAATAAATTCGCCAATACATTCTATTCCAGTAACATTGCAATTAACGATATGTCGTAACCAAATGCAAGCCCTTCCTCTGCCACAGCCAAGTTCGTAAACGTGATCATCATCTGTGATCTCACACTCTTCAATGATCTTTCGTAAGCCGGGAATAGGCGTTTCACCGTAGGTGTAAATTTGCTCTAAACCATGTGCTAAGGCCCACTGTTTACTGATAGTAAAAGGGGTGTCGAAAATATAGCGACGTAATAGATTTAAATCAGCCTTGCGATAACTTGAGTTTCTGTAATCTGTACATACTACGTTCAGATACTCGGTGAGCATTCTCCAACGTGTACGTATGCTTAGAGAAAATAAATTCATAATCATTCAAAAATGTAATATAGACTATGTGCCACAAGGAAAAACATTTGTGACGCTAGCACATCGTTAAAAGCTGTGACGATCGGGCCTGATGATACAGCAGGATCGATATTCATCCGGGCAAAGAAAAAAGGTGAGAAAGTCCCCAATACCGTCGCGGTTATGCAGGCAACAAATACTCCACAGCTTACTGTTAAACCAATACGGAGTTGGTTAGCACCTTCAAGATCGACACCGTAGCTATATAGTAAGTAAACAAAAAAACCACAGAGGAACCCAAAAGCCGTACCCGTTAAGATGCCGATGCTAAGTTCTTTAGCGATGGCATCACCTCTAGCACTATAAGAAAGTTCTCCTGTCGACAAACTTCGTACAAGAGTCATGCTACATTGGATCCCCACATTACCGGACATTCCAGCAATCAACGGAACAAAAAATGCCATATAGCGGAACCAACCGGAGTCATCGAATTTAGACATCACAGTAGAAGTGACGAGTCCTGCACATAAAGTGACGAGTAACCATGGAGCACGCCAAAGAAACTTTTTATAAATGGGTTCATGTTCGCTAACATCTTCCCCTGTACCCGCCATGCTGGCGATCGTTTCATCGGCAATATCTTCCATTGCTTCGACGACATCTTCATAAGTGATTACTCCTACCATGCAGTCGTCGTCGTCGATGACGGGTAGTGCCGGGATCTTGTAACGCTCAACGATATCAACGACTTCGTCACGGGAAGCACTCACATGTACTTTATGAGTTATCGGACGCATAACCTGGCGAACAGGGACGTAAGGGGGATTCACCAATAAATTTCTAGAGGGGACGTAGCCGATAACTCCTTGGTCGTTATTGTAGACGTAAACAACTCTCGTTAGGTCGATTCCTGGATTGTTACGGATAGTGTTTGCAACTTCAGAGATAGTGGTGTTGAGGTGAAATGAGAAATATTCGTTGGTCATCAAGCGACCAGCACTATGGCGGTCATGTTTCTGAAGGTCGCGAATGCAAGAAGATTTTTTTGGGTCCAGGAGGTCAAGTACACGTTTCATACGCCGATCGGACATATCGTCGAGCATCCATACTGATTCATCTGGAGGCATCCGCTCGAGAAGTTCTTTAATTTCACTGTCTTGTAGTCGTCGAAATATGGCAGTTCGCGTATTACTGCTAGCGTTGATCATGAAAATAATTTTTGAATCGAGATCGGGGAGGTTATCGTAAACGACAACGCGAGCATATGAGGGGAGCCTTGCGACGATGTGAGCTAAATCAACGGGATCACTTTCACGGCCAATCTTGGCAACATCGTGAAGAACGAGTTGGGAAGTTCCGCTGTAGAATGCATTTTCAAGTTTTTCTTCTAGAGTATTATCGAGTTGGCTGGTTTGGAAGTCTAACGATGAGATGACAGAAGGCTTTTCATCTGCCTCATGATCTTCATGTAGCCGTTCGTTAGGATTATCTTCCACACAAGATCCTTTAGTTTAGAGAGGTTATTCGTAGACATATATTACTATGAAAAGTTTATAAATGGAAGGATAAAAAACATGGATATTCACCATTTAATTATTTATCTATAGCAAATAATATTTGTGTAGTCGTGTCCATTTATGTGGGTGGCAATCGGGGTCCTTGCCCCTATTCACGAATCCCATCACCACACATACAGCTCACCTTCTCTGTGTTCCCTGTAGTGAAAATTATAAATATTAGCTGAAAGATGCCGAAAGTCGAGTCTGCGTTCTACACACCTCGAAAAACCAAACACCTCACGAACCTCATCATCTCCCTTTCGGGAAAATTCTACGTTTCTTCGAACACTGGAAATAACCAAACGCGACGATAGCAATCACAGCAAATATTGACCATACCACCAAACGGGGAAACGTAAACACCGGATACGGCTTTTGCAAAGGAAATCCCCAACGTTCTCCTGGTGGCCAGATGATTAACGAAGGTGCTCCTTCAAGGTTCCCTCGTGGAACGAATCCAAAGTAGCGGCTGTCAGCACTCATTGCATGGTTATCACCAAGAACGAGGTAGTGATCTTCAGGAACAGTTACACCGAAAGTTTTGATAAAGTCGACATCCAACTCGCCATCTTTTACAGGAGCTCCGTCGTCAATAAATGGGATATACGGTCTTCTTGGAAGGGAGCTTTCTGCTCGTACCTTTTCTCTCTCGACAAATGTTTTAAGAACTGGATCATCTTTGTTTAAAATAGGTTGACCAAGGAGGTAAAAGTCGCCATTTCGGAAGTAAGCATAACGATGGGGGAAGTTATTCTGATTTCCAATACCCGGATTTTTAATCGTTAACAGGTCTATTCCTAAGTTATAGATCTTCTGGATGTTTTCAGGTGACTTTGAGTACAGTGCGTTATCCTCAGGCAAAGAGCTAAGGATTCCACCCAAACCGACAGTGTACCCTTTACCGAAATAGAATTCGTACGTACCGTCTTCGACACCTGTAACTCGCGGACTAAATCTAGAAAAGACCACTTGATCGGGAGAGTAACGGGTTGCATGGTTGTTTTTGACGACGAACCGTGCAGTATACATATTTTCCAAGATTCGATCGAGATGCTCTTGCTTCAGAGGGATGACAGTACGTTGACTGTTTATTATCGTCTGTTGACGTTGGGAAATAGGATCTAATAAAGGCTGGGGGTAGGTGAGGCTTGGATGGTGAGCGAGCTCGAGGTAGAGAACACCATCTTCTAGATTATCTGTATCGATTCCTTGGGTAATTTCTAGTTGTTTTTTATCAAGAAGGCGAGCCATCGCGAAGTTCTTGATTCCATAGAAATCACTGTAGCTTATGATTTGATCATGAGGCTTATCTTGAGCGGTAGGGTCGTCGTCCACCCACTTGCCGTCGACGAAAATTTGACCTACAACACCACGGTATTTTTTGTCGATAATCCGTCCAACAGGATTATTCATCTGCTTGAAAATAACCTCGCTTTGGCTGATATTTTGGGGCCTTCCTTCAAATGAAAGAAAAGGGATGTGTTCGAGATGGTTCATCCAAGGTGCATTTTCGAAATCGGTAATGACCTCGCCATTTTTATCGATTCCGTATATTTTTCCACCATAGAAATACAAGGTGTCACCAGGCTTACCGATCAAGCGTTTAATATAGCGTTTCTTGGCAGGGAATATCCAAAAGTAACGGCCGTCTGTATCGGGGAGGTCGATACCGTCACCTGAGAAAATGACGACACTGGTACGCTGCACGAGATCTGGATCAAAATAGAAGTGATCTGTCATGAAAGGGATATTGATGCCAAAGGCTGTTTTGGTAACGGTCAACCGGTCCTGTTCTTCAAAAGTTGGGCGCATTGAACCAGTAGGGATTTCGTAGAGTTCAAACCAAACCTGTCTTACTACAGTCGCAATCAACAGTGCTAATACCAAGGCAATGATCAGTTCAAACGTGTACTCAAACAGGTTTTTTTTCAGGTGACTATTAGATAGTACTTCCAACTCCTTGGCCAGTTTTGATGCTTGCTCTTTATCTTTTGCGAGTAACGCATCATCAAGAGAAGTATAGATCTTTTCAAATTCAGCGATGGTATCAGGAGATAGTTTTTTCTGGCGTTTTTTAAACATCGCATAGCTATGTTTCATGAGTGTGCGTGACTTGCTGATTGAGTAGGTATTGGATTTCTTGAAGACGTTAAGCATAAGAGGTTACCTGTTTGAGTGAGTTGAAGCAGTGATTATAGAGGTTTTGGTCATATTGCTGCAAGTGACACGGTTTTTGTACGGTTATATTAAAGGGGTCGGGCCTTGCCCTGTGAACAATTGTTGGAAACTTGTTTGTAGAATGTCACTAAGCTAGTCTTGTAATTATCAATCACCGAAAGAACAGAACTTCAACCGTTGAAGTCTCTAAGAGGTGAATTCGTTAAGTTGTTGCGTATAAGTTATGTAAGTTTATTCTTTGCTTACAGTAAAACTCGTTGACTTACAACGAGTTCAAAGTGGAATTGTTAAAAAACGCTGTTCATAACTTCTTCGGTGACTTCAAATCCGTACCAGAATCCATGATCCGTACACGCGCTTTTCCAATCACTCCACTCACTAGTAGCCAATAGGGAAAGTAGGAAGGGTACCGTACGCTGTCTTCAGGAGTAAAGA
>JAJFMC010000363.1 GCA_021772365.1 Chlamydiota bacterium | reverse complement strand
CACATTTCCCGCAAGTGGCTATGGAAGCGAATCATCACTATAAAATTAAGAAGGTAGAAAGAGATGGAAGAACACTATCTCTTGTCACTCGATTGGATGAAGAGGGTAAAAAGAGTGAGATCAGTAGAATGCTAGGCAAGACCGCCGAAGTGGAAGTGGAAGAGCCCGCATTGGTTTGACGTTTCGAGGTGATGTGCTAGGTGGAAGTCTCCGTGGTGTTTTGGTCGCAGAGGGAGGTCAAATGTGTTCGAGGTGAAGAAGGCATTTGAGTTCGGGACAAGGTAGCTCGCAAGCTCGCTTCGCCAATAAGTTTTATGTCATATGATTTTCACAATATTTCAAACGCATTATTCCACGATATTATGGGTAATTTTGATAAAGTGAATGAAGTGGAATTTTAGATTTTTGGTGTAGCCAGTGCTGTTAATGCTTCAAGGAGGAAATGGCGAGCTTGCGAGACATCTCCTCCTTGAAGCATTTGATACAAGAGTCTCATCCACCTCACGAACGCTTCACCTCCCTCTGTGATCTCTGCGTTCAAAACACCCCGGAGACTGCTACATCCACACAAACCTCACCATCCACCAGCATGGGAACCTGCTATCCACCCTGTCGTCCAAGCGGCCTGAAAATTGAATCCACCGGTGATGCCATCAATATCAAGAACCTCACCGCAAAAATATAAGTTTGGCACGCGCTTGCTTTCCATTGTTTTAAAATTGACTTCGGAAAGCTTCACTCCCCCACAGGTTACAAACTCTTGCTTATAGGTCGTCTTTCCGGATATCTGGTACGGATCATGTTTTAAACACGTGAGCAATTTTTCTACTTGTGATTTAGACAGGTGATTCCACCGAAGAATTCCATCGATACCCGCCTGCTGCACCAACGCTTTCCACAACTGCCGCGGAAGGTGGACAATAGGATCATTAGACACGGTCTTTTTCTCCGAATTCTGCTTTCTTTCAGCTATTTTCTGTCGGAGCTTGTCTTCGGATATATGTGGAACCCAGTCGACCTTCATTATTGTCTGATAATCACAGTTAAACAATTCCTTCGCACAATACGCCGATAACTTCAACACCGCCGGTCCGCTAAATCCCCAGTGAGTAATCAACAACGGCCCTTTATACTCTCGCTTGAACTCCGGCAAGGTAACAACGGCCTCTTCAACAGAAACACCAGAAAGGTGCTCTAGGGGTGACTCAGGAATGTTAAACGTAAACAACGATGGGATAGGTGGGATGATGGTATGCCCAAGTGATCGAGCCAACTCGTGACCGGCTTTGACACTTCCTGTAGCGATGATAAGCGATTCAGTTTTAACAATTTCACCCGAACGCAGGTGAATAGAAAAGCCTTCTTTTTCAGATAGTATTTTGTCAACATGCTGTCCGATTTGAATTTCCACATTTTCTGCCGCATCCATCAAACAGTCGATGATCGTTTGCGAGTCATCGGTTGTGGGAAACATTCTCCCATCACTTTCCATTTTCAACTCTACATTTCTGTGCTGAAACCAGTCGATTGTATCTTGTGGTTGAAATTGTGTGAAGGGACCACGCAGTTCCCTACTACCTCTAGGATAGTTTTTTACGAGTTCGGCAGGAATAAAACATGAATGGGTTACGTTGCAACGTCCTCCACCGGAAATTTTCACTTTTGATAACAGTTTTCTTGATTTTTCAAGGAGTAAGACTCTTCCTGGTGGATAGTACTCAGAACATTTTACCGCAGAAAACACTCCGGCAGCTCCGCCACCAATCACCACTGTTTTGTAAATTTGATTTTCCATAACAGAGGATGATACCTACAAAAAAGCTAATTCGCAATGAAAATGCTTATGCCGTTACTCGTCTAAGGAAATACATATACCCGTCTTGTCCTGTAGTTGTGTCATTGTCATAAACCCTAGAGTCGTTAACACGAATCCAGTCAGTCCCTTTATTAACAGAACCGGTATAGTGACCACCACCAAATGCACCATGGTGCCTGACTACTGATGTGATCTCATACATCGGCGAACCTTCATCGGGAACGACACCACCTTTAAATGCAGAAGTTAGGTCTATGAGCCCATTGATAGGCATTTTGATATGTTGTGGAATTTTCGACGTCACATCACCCTCACGCTGGAAACGTTTCAAACTAAGGACTAAGCTATCAGGTGCTGCATCAAAAAATGACTGTTCTTCAAATTTCTGAACATAGACTTCTGGCTCTTCTTGCACTTTCAAGCGATCTTTCATTTCCTTTTTGGTAAAGTTCTTATCGACAATCCCTTGTAGGAAATCACTTTCGATCATGTCATCTGATTTTATTGATAAAGAAAGGCTGTTAAGGTCATCCTTAGATTCGACAACACCCTTTAATTCACCATCTTCGTATGATTTTTCTAGGCTAGCTTTAAATGTGGGAAATTGGGTAAACATCATCAGCATTTGTAGAACTTCTGAAGCATCATTTTGCTGCGTTCTATGCTGTATAATACCTAATTCAAAGAGAAGTTCACGTACACCATTAGCTGCGAATTCAATGGCATCACCATTTCCACTTCTATGTGCACTCACAAAAACTTTTAGCGAGTGAACTATCCTATTAGCATCATCATTATCCCCAAAATTTCTATTGAGGTGATCGATAAGTGCTGGCTCATTAGCAAAAGATTGAAGCAGAGAGTTCATATAGCAGGTATGCCCAAGGTTTGGAATTCCATCGGGTTTTAGTATCTGGTTTGCTAAAGTATCTAAATCATCATATTTTTTTATATGTTCAAAATCTGTAATGTACTTTTTAATAAGGGCATGATGCTTCAAAAACTTCTCTATAGCAGAATAGTTACCCAGTTGATAATCGCCCATATTCTGAGACCTTACCACTAGTTCGTCGAATTTTTTGATCCAATCCTGAGGTTCTAACCCATCAAGGACTTCGTCTTGAACTTCCTTCCAGACATCCAACTCTTCTCTGTATCCTGTCACGGCTTGTACAGCCAGGAGGTAACTCGCTTCAAGGGCCTGGAGCATCTGATTTTTATGAACATCTCCCTCAATCGAAGCATTAAATATCTCTAACAACTCATTTAAATCTACAGTCACATCATCGAGGTTATTATAAACTTCTTCAGATTCATCTTCACGCTTAAGAGCCTTCAAACGTACGATTTCTTGTTTTACCGTATCGATCTCTTTATAGACAGATGCAATGTAGTCGAGGGATTCAGGAGTATCACAGCTTTGTAATGCGAATTCGTTGATAGATGTCGAAAGTCTCGCATGGTGGTTGTCGTCCTTTTCGCTTGAATACCTATCATAAATCTGATTAGCCATACGTTCGTGCTCTTTAGGGTCAACCCTATCTTGCTGAACGAATGTGTTATTGGATCGATAAACCGATTTTCCGATAAGCATCACCAAAGGAATGATAACAGTCAAATAAGATAGAACTTTGAAGATAATGCCGACAACCTTCAATGCTGTCTGCTGCCATGATGATTTTTTAGTATCCTTGTAAACCGGGATTCCATCATCCGAAGGGTTGTGGTGAACGGTATAAGATTGCTGTCCCAAGTCAAAATAAGGCTCAACAATACGTCCCAACCAATGGTGTTTTTCTTCTGAGTTTTTTCCACTCTCCCATTTAATTGGGGAAAATGTATCAATTCTATCTGATAAATACGACACTTTTATAAATCCTTTTATTATACGTCCACTTGAGATCCCTTAGGTATCCTCCTAAAAGCGTACAAGTAACCTTTTTCTATATTTTGAGGGTGAGCCCCTGCTTTAGTAACACTACTATCATTACAATTTTGCCACTCGCCACCTTTTTTTACATTGGCGGTATAGTGACCACCGGTAATACCACCATGGTGTTGGATCATGCCAACAACTTCGTAAAGGAAAGGGCCTTCATCTTGATCAGTGACATTTTTATCCATTGCTATAGAGAAGTCAACTTGCTCACCGTTATCAAGCATGATGGAATCATCCAATTTGTAATTTTGGACTATGTACTCTTTCTGTATATTGTCGTAATACCCTTCAGTTGCAAAGCGTTTGATTTGTACAAATAGATACTCCGGAGCTTCCTGAAGTAATGTCACGTCTTTCTTAACTGGTTTCTCATCTATTTTCCAATCATCATCAAGGGTCATCGGAGTAAACTTGTGATCAATCAAACCTTGTAGGGTATATGCATAAGGCTTTTCATCTCGTACGCTACTCTTTAGAGGCAGTGTGATCATCGTTTCTGCGATCTCTTCAGAACAAACTTTGAGCTCTACCTTTGCAGCATCATCAGCAAAAGCATGCCGGCGGGTCCTCAAAGCATACCCCGCTGCATTTAGCAAAATATTGATAAATACTTCAGGCTGCATTTGTTCTTTTTTTCCAGAAGGGGCATCTTCAATCATCTTGATAATTGCTGATTCACCACTTTTTACGTTGGTTCGCCCTACATCGTAAGTGGCATCACGTAATTTTTCTGCAGCTTTATTTATTACAGTCTGATTTTTAGACTCTACCGCAGCAACAAATTCCACAAAAGCAGGTTTCACATACTTCAGGTACTCTTTTATCGTGTTGAAGCTTTTTAATTCACTTGCACAAATTTTTTGATACTCTTCATTAGTCTCGCCAAATTCTTGATCTCGAATTGGAATTTGCTTGAATTCACCGAGGAGTAATTCTTTAATCGCAGGAATACTTAAAAGGAGTTGCAAGTCAGAATTCATGTAACAGCTATTTCCGCAGTTTTTAATTGGTGTTGGTTGAATTCTAGCCTTCACTTGCTCATAAAAAAGTACATCATAAGGCTCTTCACCTTCAGTGATTTTCGTGAGGTCAA